>NZ_JBOGDD010000374.1:0-1712 GCF_050701675.1 Mycobacterium sp.
GCCCCACGGTGCCGGCACGTGGCGCGCTGCGAGGCCGCCGGGGTCGCCGACATCCAGGTGCTCAAGGGTGACCGGTTGCCGTTGCTGCGCGGCGACGACGACCGCGCCGCCTACGCGCTGGCCAAGCGGGCGCTGGCCGTCGTCGCACCCCCGTCGAAGCGTCGGCTGCAGCCGATCCCGCCGAGCGCGGACTGGCGCATCGATCTCGCGACGGGGTGTCCGGGTCACTGCCAGTACTGCTATCTGGCGGGCTCGTTGTCTGGGCCGCCCATCACCCGGGTTGTACGCCAATCTGCCCGAAATGCTCTCGGAGATGGACGAATACGTCGGCCACGGCACCATCACCTCGGCGTCGACCGACCGTGCGGAGGAGGGCATCACTTTCGAGGCGTCCTGCTACACCGGCGCCCACTACCAGGTGCGGCCCGACGAGCTGACCATCCTCAGCAACGGGCACGTGGACTCAGCGGAGCCGGCGTTGGAGTACGGCTCGGATTAGCTGGGCCGTGGTGGTCAGCGATGCGGGTATGGCATTGTCGCGACCGTGAACGGGTTCAGGCGATAACGAACTTGAGGAACTCGCGGTCTTACTTCGTGAGCGCAACGCTGTGGATGCGCACATCGGACGTTTGTTGGGTCGGCCGGTGAACACCGGAAGTATCGGCGAGTGGATCGCAGCCCGGGTGTTCGACATCGAGCTTGAGGCTGCCGCGAACGCAGCGGGCCACGATGGCCACTTCACGACCGGACCGTTGGCGGGCCGTACCGTGAACGTGAAGGCGTATGGAAAGCAGGAGTCGCTTCTCGACATCAATCCAAACGCACCGCTGGACTTTTACCTCGCCTTTGCCGGCTCTAAGGGAGCGGGGACATCGGCGCGAAACACTCTGCGGCCGTTCTGCATCGAATCAGTCTTCTTGTTTGACGCGAATCTACTTCATGAGGAACTGAAGATACGCGGCGTGAAGATCGGAATCGCTACGAGCGTGCAGAGGGCGCACTGGGACTCCGCGGAGATCTATCCTCGGGCCAATAGTTCACTGCTGACGGTCAATGATCTCCAGCGTCGTCAGCTGGCAGCGTTTGGAGGACGTTGAGCACCGGTCGACGCGCCACGCATCAACTGCGCCTCGGCGCGGCCAATAGCCGTAAACATCGGCAACGCAGCTCAACGAGGTCGGCGCAAGAACCTGCCACCGTGGCCGCGCGCTAGTCGCAGTTTGCTCCTACTCCGGTCAGTGACAACTCCATTTCCGCAGTCGCAGGATCGCGCTTCGCGCCGCACATTTCGGGAGCGCTCGCCGCTAGGGCGCACCTGGCCGGATGCTCTACTTACCAGGTGGTGCCCTTGCGTGAACTCGGCGCGCGTCGGGGCCCGCCTCCCGCAACGCGGACAATCTCCTCTTCGCTCCTAAAACCATTCGAGTACCCGTAGAAGATGTGGAGATCGGGCGAACCATCACGCCGTCTGGCTCTTACGTAGGGCTTGTCGGGGTTCGCTACGGCGTGGTACTCGACGATCTCTACAGCTCTAGTAAATCGCCGGATGAATTCGTGGTTCTCTGCTGGACTGCGCACCTTCGTCAATGCAGCTAGGAGAGAGTCGGATGCCTGGTCTGCTGCACTCATAGTTGCCGAAGGATAGAGGCAGGTTCCTTGCCGTTGGGCGCCGATAACAACTGCGCCGATGATTTCCAGCGACCATGACGAAC
>NZ_JBOGDD010000375.1:0-5921 GCF_050701675.1 Mycobacterium sp.
GCGGCCAGCATGTACCACAGAAAATGGAACGGCCGCTTCCGCTCCTGGATCACCGCAGCGGTGGTCAGACTCGTCGTTGTCATGGCAGGTCTCTTCTGGTGAGGTGAGGCGCGCGGCGGACTCCCCCGTACCGCCGCACGCGGTGAATGTCAGCCCTTGAGTTGTGGCCCCGCGTTGATCGGGAAGTCGGTGATGAGGTCGCCTTCCGGGATCTCGAACTCCTTCGCGAGTTCCTGGTACTGACCGCTCTCGTGGAGGTGCTTGAGTGCGGCCGAGTACGCATCCGCGAGACCCTCGGGCTGCATCGGGAATCCGACGCCGTTGGGGTTGGTGTACTCGGTGAAGGCGACGGTGTACTTGTCCGGGAAGGCGCCGGCGTTGTAGGCAGCGGCCGGCGAGTCGATCATCGCAAGCTGGTCCTGACCGCTGTCCACGGCGAGCAGCGCGGCGTTCGAGTCGGCGTAGGACGCCAGCCGCAGTTCCGGGACGCTGGCCGCCGTACAACTCTGCATCTGCTCCTGCATCTCGGTCTCGGCGCCTGACCCCTTCAGCACGGCGACGCTGTGGCCGCACAGGTCGTCGCGCGAGGCGATCTGGATGTCCTCGCCCGGCTTGGCCACCCACGACACACCCGCCCGCAGGAAGTCGACGAATCGCACGCTCTCCTGTCGCTCGGCGGTGTCGGCTAGTGAGGCCAGTGCGTCGTAGCGCCCGGAGTCCAGTCCGGGAATCAGTGAGTCGAACGAGCCCTGCTCGATGTTGACCTTCAATCCCAGCACCTCACTGGCGAGTTCGAACTGCCGCACCGAGAAGCCGGTGACCTCGCCCATGTCGTCGATGAACTTCAGCGGTGCGATGTCGACGTTCACCCCCAGGGTGACCGTCCCCTTGGCGGCGACGTCCGCGGGCACCAGAGCCGCGAGGTCGTCGACCTTGGACGCGGCGGGTTTGGCGGCCTCGCCTCCACCGTCCCCGCCCGAACAGCCCGTCAAGGCGACAGCGAGCACTACGGCGGCGAATGCCAGGCTTGATCGGCGCATGCTTTGTCCTTCGTTGATCGGTGGCGAGGTCTGTGACGTCGAGTGTGTCGGCGATCTCATGAGCGCCTCAAGAGCGTTCCGTGAGCCGGAACCCACTACACGTTGGACACATCCGCGAGGTGTCATGGTGCAGCCGTGTTCGTGAAGCACGGCGAGACGCCCCGTAGAGATGGAGTGCACGCACATGCGAACCAACCGTGACCAGAGGCGAGTCGTGGTCATCGGCGATGGGATTCTGGGAGCCTCGATCGCCCACGCCTGCGCGCAGGCCGGCGCAGCGGTGACGGTGATCGGCTCGGGGCCGGGGTCGGGGGCCAGTTGGCGATCCTTCGGCTGGCTGGGCGCCGCCCAGGAGGTGCCGGAGAGCTATCACCGCCTACGTCTGCTGAGCCTGGCCCGCTACCGCGAGTTCGCCGCGAAGGCGCCGTTCGACGGGGTGGTGCGGTTTTCCGGCGCACTGGCATGGGAAACTCGCGGCAGCACAGTGCAATTGATCCAGGGCGCCGACGAGGTGGAGCCGGTGCGCGAGACGTTCCTGCGGCTACGCGCCAAGGGGCACGGCGTGGAGACCATCGGTCGGTCCCGCGCTCTGCACCTCGAACCGGCGCTGGCACCCGGTTCGTTGCCCGATGACGGGATTCTGCTGGCCCGCGACGAGGGCTGGGTCGATCTGCCCGCGTTCACCGGGCTGTTGCTGTCGGAGGTGGTCCGCAGCGGGGGCCGGTTGATCGCCGACGGGCAGGCGCAGGTGGCCGAGTCCGGAGGCCGGGCCCGCGCGGTGCTGTCCGACGGCACACCGGTGGACGGCGACGAGTTGGTGGTAGCGGTCGGCGCTGCGTCGACTCAGCTCCTCGAGTCCACGGGCGTGAGGATCCCGCAGAGCAGTACCAAGGCCGCGCTGTTGTTCACCAAACCCAGCTCTTTGCAGCTGCGAATGCTGGTGCGAACCCCGGTCGGAAGCCTGCGGCCCCGCCCCGGCGGCGGCGCCGTGGTGCACACGTCGGTGATCGAACAAGCCCTCAGCCCTGGCGGCGATGGAGGATTCGTGGTCGACGACGATTCTGTCGCCAATGCGCTGGCCGACCTCAGCGCGCTGTTCGCTGGCGGTGCACCACTGAAGCTCGATCGTGTCGCGACCGGCATGCGCCCGATTCCCGGCGACGGATGGTCAGTCGTCGGCCAGCTGGATCACCTGCCAGGATGTTGGATTGCGTTCTCGCACAGCGGCGCGACCCTCGGGCCGATCTTCGGCGAACTGTTGGCGTCCGAGATCCTCGAGCCGGGCTTCCGCTCGCCACTGCTCGACGCATACCGGCCGGAACGATTCGGGGTGCACCCGGCGTGACGGATCAGTTGAACGTCTGCATACTGCCCGACCTGCATCCCGCCTACGAACAGGCCGTGATCGGCGCCGGCGCGAAACTGGTTGACGCCGAGGGCCATCCGGACGTCCTGATCTGGTCTCGGCACGGCGCTCCACACGTCCTGGCCAGCACAGTCGTGGAAATCGAGACGGTGCGCTGGGTGCAGTTACCAGCGGCCGGCGTCGAGGACTTCTTCCGCGCTGGGGCCGTGACGTCCCGCGACGATGTGGTGTGGACCTCGGCGAAGGGTGCGTATGCGGAGCCCGTCGCCGAACACGCGCAGACCCTCATCCTGGCTCTGCTGCGGCGGCTGCCGGAACGCCTGCGTGCCGTCAGCTGGGGTGCGCAGGCCGGAATCTCGTTGCACCGCAAGCGCGTACTGATCGTGGGCGGCGGTGGCATCGGACACGAGCTGGCGAGGCTGTTGACGGTGTACTCCACCAAGACGACGGTGATTCGGCGCCATCCGATACCGGTCCCACACACCGCGCAGGTGTTGACCATGGACCATCTGCACCGCGAGCTGCCGCAGGCAGATGTGGTGGTTCTGGCGGCCGCACTCACCCCGGAGACTCACGGCATGTTCAGCGAAGCCGAGTTCGCGCTCATGAGGCCGGAGGCGATTCTGGTCAACGTGGCACGCGGCGGCCTCGTCGTCACCGACGACCTCGTCGAGGCGCTGGAGACCGGGCGCATCGCCGGGGCGGCTGTGGACGTCACCGACCCGGAGCCACTGCCGAACGGCCATCCGCTGTGGACACTCGACAACGCCATCGTCACGCCCCACACCGCGGACACGATCGACATGATCGTCCCGCTGCTGGCGCAGCGCATCGAGGAGAATCTGATCCGGTTCGCCGCAGGCCAGCCTCTCGTTGGCCTGGTCGACCGCAGTGAGGGCTACTGATGCGGGCCTGCCCCTTTCATTGAAGAAGACCTTCGCCCAGTCGCTCCTTGGCGTTGTTACGCGGTGTCTGCACGACCCGCGGGCATGCGTCTGTGTGGTTGCGGGACGCAATAGTGCCGGCCGATGCCTCGATTGCGCGCGCGACCGGCCTAGGCGCGCGTTCGTGCTGTCTGAGCCCGCGGAACGCCTGCGGCGTTGCCAGTCTCGGTGCCGTCGTTGAACATCGCGATGACGTCGTCGGGTATCGGTGAGAGGTCACCGGCGGAGGTGAAGTCGCGGATCGACGAGCCCCTGCAGCGGCCGTCGACGTTGCGGGCGCCCAGTCCCTTTCGAATGTCGTCGACGTCGACGGTCCTGAAGTCGACCGAGAACCGGGTTCGCCCACTGTCGTTCGGCACGTCTGAGTGCAGGTGATGTCCGGAGTACTGCAGCATGCCGCCGACGGGTGCGACGAACACCGTCGACGAGAGCAGATCGACCGGCTCGGTTGGACCGGGCACGGGACGGGTTCCGGCGTGGACGTCGTTCCACTGGGAATGGTCGTACACGGCCGAATCGTTGGCGACCGCGCGGTTGAAGTACTCCGGATGGAGCGCCACGGCGTTGTCCTCGGTGACGTCGTACACCGGCATCCAGTGGTTGAGCTGCGCCAAGGGAGCCGAGCACCACGTGTCGCGATACGGATGCCACGCATAAGCGATTCCGGTCCCCAGATAGTCATCGCTGGTCGAGATGCCCAGACGGGGCTTGTCGAAATAGGTGGCGGCGGGATCGCAGCCCCTCTCGACCAGGAGGTCCTGGACGAGCCGTTTCGACTTGGGGTGGCGGATGAATTGGGACTTGAGCTCGGCGAGGATGGCGGCGTACTCGGCGACCGGGAGGTCGAACTGGGCCAGCTCGGGGTCGCGGCCACCAAATTCTTCGCCAATCAGCTCTCTGGCAAACATCGCCAAGGCCAGGGACGACGGCGTCGGCGTGGTGATGTTGATGGTGCCGTCGTACATCTGCGCGCGCTGCAGGCGGTCACCGACGGGCTGGTCGACTTGGACTGCGAGGGGCATGGCCATGTTCCTCTGTTGGATGGATCAACCGGTCGGCAAGCTCCGGTTGATGGCTAACTTCAGCGTAGTCGCCCGCCTGCGGTGCGGTCGACCCGTGGACGGAGCCGGCTCCGCTAGTCGTTCGCCTTGCGGTACCGGTCACACTTGAACGCATGGGATTCTTCGGAGGTTCCGACGACGGTGGCGACGATCTGCGCCGCCGCATCGACGAACTCGAGCGCCGCGTTGCGACACTCGAGCGCGCAGTGCGTGGGGCGGGTCAGTCGATTCCGCCGCCACCCGTCGGGGAGCCGAACGAAACCTGGGCAGGGCCGCAGGTGCGGCAGCTGGCGATGCAGGGCAAGAAAGTCGCGGCGATCAAACTGCTGAGGGACGAAACGGGGCTGGGACTCAAGGCGGCGAAGGACATCGTGGACCGCATCTAACCAGCGCCTGCGAGGATCTCCTGCCAGGCCGCCAGCTTGTCGGCGAACGACATCGGCAGTGCGCCGCTGCTGGAGGGTAGCCGCACGGTGGGCAGTTCGGTCGTGACGTGCTTGGCGAACAACTCCAACGCCGTCAAACCGTTGACGAAGACCCGCTCGATGCCGGGGTGATCGGTGAAGAGGGGGCCGAAGTCGTTGATCACCAGCGTCTTTCGGTCGATCTTGGTATCCATGCTGCCGGCCCGCCGACAGCTGTGCACGACGTCCCACAGGGTCACCCCGTGACTCGTCACCGCATCGAGCCGCTGTTGGTACGGCATGTCGGCGTCGAATCCCAACACCGATCCGAGCAGCGGCCAGAACTGGTTCCGCCGGTTGGCGTAGTACTCGCCAACCGCCAGGGACCGCTCGCTGGGGAATGATCCGAGGAGCAGCACGCGAGCGCCACCGCTCACGACGGGCGGCAAGCCTTCACGCATTGGTTCGGTCATCGCAGCGAATCATCTCAAACGCTCGGTATACGTTGACTCGGTGGGAGACGCGGTCGACATCGAATCGTCCGGCCTGCTCGACGGCCTCGACGGCAGGGCGCGGGTCGAACGTGCGGAGCTGGTCGAGTGGCTGCTCGATCTAGGGTTCACCGTCACGCAGATCGGCGAGTCGTTCGCGCCGATGCTCCTGGCGACACGTCGAGCCATGGGCGACGACGGCACCCTGGTGTCGGCTCGTCAGATAAGCGAAGAGGCCGGCATCGATCTGGAACTGCTGGAACGCATGCTGCGGGCCGTGGGTCTGCCCAGGGTGGACGATCCCGACGCGCCCGTCCTGTCGAAGTCCGACGCGCAGACCTTCGCCAAGGCTCAGAAGTTCCTCGAGGTCGGCATCACTGCCGACCAGCTCGTGCTGGTCCTGCAGGTGCTGGCCGAGGGTCTGACACGCGCTGCGGACGTGATGCGCTACGCGGCGCTGGCAGCCGTATTGAAGCCGGGCGCCACCGAACTGGACACCGCCAAGGCCTCCGTGGCGTTGGTCGAACGGGCCGCGCCGATGCTCGGCCCGCTGATCGAAGAGACGTTGCGCCTGCAGTTGATGCACATCATGGAAACCGAAGCGGTCACCACCAC
>NZ_JBOGDD010000376.1:0-7414 GCF_050701675.1 Mycobacterium sp.
GCACCCCTCCAGGAAGAGGGTGTCGCCTGCGACCAACCGGCCGTCGAGCAGGAAGCACTGACTTCCTGGCGTATGGCCTGGAGTGTGCATCAGCTCGATGTCGACGTCGCCGACCGAAACCCTGTCGCCATGTTCGTGGGAGGTCAGCTCGCTGAGCGCAATCCCCGTGATGCGCGAAACCCAATCCGCCTCATGGGTATTGACGTGGACCGGCACGCTGACCCGCTCCAGCAGCTCGGCGAGCCCCTTGAGCTCGAAGCCCATCATCGACCCGCCGACGTGGTCGGGATGGTGGTGGCTGACCAGCACCCCCGACAGGTGCATGCCGTCGGATTCCAGGGCATCCAGCAGGTCGTTCGCCGCATACGCCGGGTCGACGACGACGCAGTCGCCGGTGTGGCGGTCACCGATCAGATAGGCGAAGTTGCGCATCTGCTGAGCGATCACGTCGTTCGCGGCGAAGTCGCGTCCCGACAACAATTGCTTGAAGTACAGACGGTCCTGGTCGGTTGGGCTGGCCATTCTGCAACAGTAGGGCCCCCGTCCGTGCGGCCGGAAACACCAGGGTCTCCGACGGGGGGCCTCACCTTGCCTCACCCTGAACCGAGCCCCCCGCCACGCTGCGGTTTGGTGAGGATAACGGCGAGAATGTACCCTCTTTAAGGCCCTGCGGCGCGACTGCAGGCGACTGCCCCCTTAGCTCAGTCGGTAGAGCGTTTCCATGGTAAGGAAAAGGTCAACGGTTCGATTCCGTTAGGGGGCTCGGTGGTTTCCCGGGACGAGTGAAGCGACGGGAGAAACCAGGGGTAGCAAGGCGCCCGAACATGGCGGTGTAGCTCAGCTGGTTAGAGCGCACGACTCATAATCGTGAGGTCGGGGGATCGAGCCCCCCCACCGCTACAAGACGACAACGCAAGTGAATGAAGAAGGACGACTGACGTGGCCTCGAGTACAGATGTACGGCCCAAGATCACCTTGGCCTGTGAGGTGTGCAAGCACCGTAACTACATCACGAAGAAGAACCGGCGCAACGACCCCGACCGGCTGGAGCTCAAGAAGTTCTGCCCGAATTGTGGCGTCCACCGGGCCCACAAGGAATCGCGCTAACGGACGACCCCGCGAGCTTCGGCTCGGGGTTGACTGATTGGGGAACTGTCCGTGCCGCTGTCTTCGGACATCATCGGGATGCACTATCGCTATCCCGACTTCTACGAGGTTGGGCGCGAGAAGGTGCGCGAGTACGCAGTCGCCGTCAAGAACGACGATCCCGCGTATCACGATGAGGACGCCGCGGCAGTGCTCGGCCACGGGTCGCTGCCCGCGCCGTTGACCTTCATGTCGGTGTTCGGCTACCAGGCGCAGACGGCCTTCTTCGCCAACGCCAAAATCGACATCACCGACGCGCAGATCGTCCAGGTCGACCAGGAGCTGAAGTTCCTGCTGCCCATCAAGGTGGGCGACCGGCTCTACTGCGACGTCTACGTGCACGCGTATCGGCAGGCGCACGGCACCGACATCATCGTCACCAAGAACATCATCAGTAACGACAAGGGTGAGGCCGTGCAAGAGACGTACACGACCCTGGCAGGGCGTTCAGACGACAGCGGAGAGGGCTTTTCAGATGGCGCTACGTGAGTTCAGTTCCGTGAAGGTCGGCGACGAGCTTCCCGAGCGTGTCATTCCGCTGACCCGAATGGACCTGGTCAACTACGCAGGTGTGTCGGGTGACCTCAACCCCATCCACTGGGACGACGAGATCGCCAAGCAGGTGGGCCTTGACACCGCGATCGCGCACGGCATGCTGACCATGGGTCTGGGTGGCGGCTACGTGACGTCGTGGATCGGCGACCCCGCCGCGGTGACGGAGTACAACGTGCGGTTCACCGCAGTGGTGCCGGTGCCCAACGACGGAGTGGGCGCCGTGATCGTGTTCAATGGTCGCGTGAAGTCCGTTGAGCCCGAGTCGAAGTCGATCGTCATCGCGCTGTCCGCCACGACGGGCGGCAAGAAGATCTTCGGCCGCGCCACGGCCACCGCGAAGCTGGCATAGTGCCACTCAAGGTCGACGTCCTGGGGATGGTTCACCACTACCCCGAGAGCTTCACGATCGGTCGCGAACAAGTGCGTCAGTACGCCAGAGCGATCAAGGCCGACGATCCGGCCACCTTCGACGAGCATGCAGCCGCCGAGCTCGGTCACGACGACATCGTCGCGCCGCTGACCTTCGCCTCCATTTTCGCGTTGTTGGTGCAGCAGGACTTCTTCCGCAAGGTCGACGTCGGAATGACCACGATGCAGATCGTCCAGGTGGATCAGAGGTTCGTGTTCCACAAGCCCCTCGTCGTCGGCGAAACGCTGAGCGCGTCGCTGGAGATCCAGTCCGTCGTCGAACGGTTCGGGGCGGATATCGTCGTCACGCGCAGCGTCTGCGTCGACGAGAAGAACGAGTTGGTGCTCGAAGCGTTCACCACGTTGATGGGCCACGAGGGTGACAACTCGATCCAGGTCCAGTGGGACGCCGAGAGTGGCCAGGTCATGCGCACTGCGGCGAAGGATTAGCAAGTCGGAACAGGGCCGTTGTACACTCGGTCCTCGGGGTTTCGCCCAATCAAGCGCGCTGTCCGTCGGTTTCTGATCGACCGATCGGGGGGCGCGTGAGTTGTGTGAGCCTGGAACGCAGGTTGGCCTGCCAACCGTGAAGGGGCGTAGCTCAACTGGCAGAGCAGCGGTCTCCAAAACCGCAGGTTGCAGGTTCAAGTCCTGTCGCCCCTGCTGAAGGCGAATACTCGAAGAGCGTGGACACTGGAAGGTGACCACACCGAAGACAACGAAAGGCATGCGGTGAGCGACGAGCGCGACGGTGCCGGCTCCCCAGTCGACGACGACATCGACTCCGTGACCGACGACGTCGATTCCGTCGATGACGACGTCGACGCGGTGAGTGATGACATCGGTGTCGGTGGCAGCCGTGGACAGACCGCGATCGCGACCAGGCCTCAGCGACCCAGCGGGAAGCGGTCGCGGCGCGAGGCCGCCGATGATGACGCTCCCGCCACTGAGTCGGGCTCCGTCAAGAACGGCGACGGCAAGAAGCCCAAGACCGCCAAGAAGCCAGGCGAGTCCCGCAACCCGATCACGTTCGTCTTCAACTTCCTGAAGCAGGTCGTCGCCGAGCTCCGCAAGGTGATCTGGCCCAACCGCAAGCAGATGATCAGCTACACCACCGTGGTACTGGCCTTCCTGGTCTTCATGGTCGCCCTCATCGGCGGCGTCGACCTGGGCCTGGCCAAACTCGTGACGTGGGTGTTCGGCTGACACAGCCGTCCGAGCCACACGCTACGAGCGAAGAGATCTAGAGAGGATTGACACGTGACTTCCTTCGAGGGCAATACGCCTTCGGGTGTGTCCGACGCGCGCATCGAGGCCGCGGACCCTACGACCGTGATTGCCGACGTCGCTGCCGAGTCGCTGGAACAGCCCACCGGCGAGGCCGTGGACGGTGCTGCGGACGAGGTGCCCGCTGAGGCGCAAGAGGCCGAAGAGGCCGAAGAGGCCCCCGCCGAGGCGGCTCCGGAGGACGGCGACGTTCCAGAAGTTCCAGAAGAAGACGAGGACGTCGACCCGGCCGTAGCGCTCAAGAAGGACCTGCGCTCCAAGCCCGGCAACTGGTACGTCATCCACTCCTATGCGGGCTACGAGAACAAGGTGAAGGCCAACCTCGAGACCCGCGTTCAGAACCTCGACGTCGGCGACTTCATCTTCCAGGTGGAGGTGCCCACCGAAGAGGTCACCGAGATCAAGAACGGCCAGCGCAAGCAGGTCAACCGCAAGGTGCTGCCCGGCTACATCCTGGTGCGCATGGACCTCACCGACGAGTCGTGGAGCGCGGTGCGCAACACCCCCGGTGTCACCGGCTTCGTCGGCGCCACGTCCAAGCCGTCGCCGCTGACGCTCGATGACGTCGTGAAGTTCCTGCTCCCGCAGGGTGCGGCCAAGAAGCCCGCCAAGTCCACGTCGTCGGGCGCCGCCGCCACCGCCGAGACCAACGGGCTCGAACGGCCGGTCGTTCTCGTCGACTTCGAGGTCGGCGAGTCGGTCACCGTCATGGACGGCCCGTTCGCGACGTTGCCCGCCTCGATCAGCGAGGTCAACGCCGAACAACAGAAACTCAAGGTGCTGGTGTCGATCTTCGGCCGCGAGACACCTGTGGAGCTGACCTTCACCCAGGTCTCCAAGATCTAAAGAACTACAAGAACAGGAAGAACACCTCATGGCCCCCAAGAAGAAGAAGATCACCGGGCTGATCAAGCTGCAGATCCAGGCGGGTGCGGCCAACCCCGCGCCGCCAGTCGGCCCCGCGCTCGGCCAGCACGGCGTCAACATCATGGAATTCTGCAAGGCGTACAACGCCGCGACGGAGAGCCAGCGCGGCAACGTCATCCCCGTGGAGATCACCGTCTACGAGGACCGCAGCTTCACCTTCGCCCTGAAGACGCCGCCCGCCGCCAAGCTGCTGCTCAAGGCGGCCGGTGTGCAGAAGGGCTCCGGCGAGCCGCACAAGACCAAGGTCGCCAAGGTGACCTGGGATCAGATCCGCGAGATCGCCGAGACCAAGAAGGAAGACCTCAACGCCAACGACATCGACGCTGCGGCGAAGATCATCGCGGGCACCGCCCGGTCGATGGGCATCACGGTCTCCTAGTAGTAGCTCCACCCAGCTCCAAAACGTGGAAGGGCCCGCTTCGGCCCGCAAGACCACGACCCAACGAAAATGATTGGAATCCAATGAGCAAGAACAGCAAGGCATACCGCGAAGCCGTCGAGAAGATCGACCGCGACAACCTCTACACGCCGCTCGAGGCCGCGAAGCTGGCCAAGGAGACGTCCTCGAAGAAGCAAGACGCCACCGTCGAGGTCGCGATCCGCCTCGGTGTCGACCCCCGCAAGGCCGACCAGATGGTCCGCGGCACCGTCAACCTGCCCCACGGCACCGGCAAGACGGCCCGCGTCATCGTGTTCGCCGTCGGCGAGAAGGCCGAGGCCGCCGTGGCCGCGGGTGCCGACGAGGTTGGCAGCGACGATCTGATCGAGAAGATCCAGGGCGGATTCCTGGACTTCGACGCCGCGATCGCCACGCCCGATCAGATGGCCAAGGTCGGCAAGATCGCCCGCATCCTCGGGCCCCGTGGCCTGATGCCGAACCCGAAGACCGGCACCGTCACCCCCGACGTCGCGAAGGCCGTCACCGAGATCAAGGGCGGCAAGATCAACTTCCGCGTCGACAAGCAGGCCAACCTGCACTTCGTCATCGGCAAGGCCTCGTTCGACGAGACGAAGCTCGCCGAGAACTACGGCGCTGCCATCGACGAGATCATGCGGGCCAAGCCGTCGTCGTCGAAGGGCCGCTACCTGAAGAAGGTCGTCGTCTCGACCACGACCGGCCCCGGCATCCTGGTGGATCCCGCCGTCACGCGGAACTTCGCAGAGGCCTAACCACCTTGCCGCGAGCGTGCGTGTCTGCTCGCAACACGCCGTTGTCGCGTGGCAGAACGCGCACGTTCACCGGGGCGTTCGCGGCCGTTGTGATGCTTCTGATGACGTCCCCGACAGCTGCTGCCGACGTCCCACCGGTCTCGCCCCAGGCGCAGGCCGCGGGGCTGGTCGACGTACTGACGGTCGTACCCGATGCGCGGATCGATCTGCGTTATGCGACGACCAACAACTTCGTCGGCGTGGCGCTGTACCCGGCCGATGCGCGGTGTCTGATCCACCAGTCGATGGCACCGGGACTTGCAACGGCCGCCGACATTCTCCGGAAGAACAACGCACGCCTCGTGTTCTGGGATTGCTACCGACCGCACGACGTCCAGGTGCGGATGTTCCAGGAAGTGCCCGACCCGAATTGGGTCGCTCGTCCGACCGACTACGCGCGCAGTCACGAGGCAGGCCGCTCGGTGGACGTGACCCTGGCCGATGGGCACTACGGGTCGCTCATCGACATGGGGACCGACTTCGACGACTTCACGCCGCGTGGCCTCGCGTACGCCACCGAGGGGGTCAACGCGACTCAACAGGCGAACCGGGAGAAGCTGCGCTCGGCGATGGAAGCCGGCGGGTTGACGGTGTACTCGGGCGAGTGGTGGCACTTCGACGGGCCAGGGGCCGGCGTCGGACGCCCGATCCTGGACGTCCCGGTCAACTGAGCCCGGCGCTTGGCGGGCTCGATCGAATGGGGACTATCCGGTTTGCCGAGCTTCGTTCCAGTGCTCCGCGAGTAGCTCGGCAGGTTCGGTGAGCAGTGCGAGCGGGGGCACGACACCGAGCAGCCGTTCGTCGAAGATCGGATCTACCTCGGTGACAGCACTTTTCAGTTCCGACAGTCGACCCCGGTAGTTCTCGAGGACCGACGACATGTCGCCGGGGGAGAGGCGCGGACGAAACTCCACGTGGAGCAGGACGAGCCCGGTTGTCCGATGGCCGTTGATCTCCGGAACGATGATGAACGGTCGCTGATCGTTGCGACCAACGGCGGCCAGGACCTGTTGTTGTTCTGCCACCAGGAGCTTCGTCCCGACCAGTCGGTGATCGACGTCAGTGCGCGAACGCAAGCCCTGCGCCATCCCGCGGCGGCTGATCACTTCGACGTGCTCATCGGCGACGGAGTAGTGGGTCGAACCGACAACGGCCGCCACGGCCGGATCGAGGGCCGCGACCGTGCGAAGCGCACTGTAGGAGAACGAGTTCCGACCCGCCCCCGCCGCGAGGACCGCCTCGACGAGTGGGACGGACAGGATCTCCTCGTCGCTGCGGCTGGTGCCGACCGTCACCGTCTTCGCTTGGTGTCGGATGGTGTCGATCGTGCGCGAAACCTGGTCGATGCCGTCGGTGAGCGCGGCCACCAGCTCGTTGATCACCGCGTCTGGCCCCGCGAAGCGCGACAGCAGTGTCTCCTCGGAGCGCGTGACGATCGCGTGGAACGCGACGGCTATCCGCGCAGACGCCCTTGCGCTCAACGAGCCGTCGTATTGGCCGGCGTCCAATCTGCGCATGAAGTCATCGGCGGCCGGCCCGATCGCCGCAGGCAGGTCGACCAACATGGCTGCAGGTTCGCGGTCGTTCGCGACTGCGGTCTCTTCGATCTTGGCCCGCGCGGCCCTCAGTGGCAGGGCTTGTTCGTCGATGGCCAAGGCTGCGTGGTAGCCGAACAGGTGGCCCGCCATCGCGGCGAGCAGGAAGGCTAGATCTGGATGGACTCGAGGAACCCAGATGACGCCGTGCCCAGCGTTGAACCGCGATTCGTCCTGAGTGGCAATGACAATCGGCAACCCGTTGTGCGAGGCAAAGATCTCCACCTCCTTGGCGATGTCATCGGCTGCGGAGCCGGTAACCCCCGCCGCGCAGACCAGGGTTAGCG
>NZ_JBOGDD010000377.1:0-7761 GCF_050701675.1 Mycobacterium sp.
GTGCTGAGCGATCCTCCAGATCGGCGGATGGGCTTCGGTGAAGACGTGGGCGAGCAATTGATGGCGGGCGTCGGCGACGCGCACCGCGGCGGCGTCGACGTCCGCCAGCGATCGCGCCACGCTGTCCTGCAGCGCGAGCAGGCGGGTGCGATGGCGCTCGACCTGCACCCGCGTCGCGCCGATCGAATCGAGCATCGCTCCGATGCGAGCCATGCTCGTGTCCGGTG
Source organism: Mycobacterium sp. (assembly GCF_050701675.1). GTDB lineage: Bacteria > Actinomycetota > Actinomycetes > Mycobacteriales > Mycobacteriaceae > Mycobacterium. The sequence continues at coordinate 228 of NZ_JBOGDD010000377.1, forward strand.
CCTCGACGCGGCGCGCGCGATCGAGGGTCCAGCTCCACGTCTCCCGCAACCGCTCGAGCGCCTGGAGATCGGCTTCGTCCCGCTGCGCGTAACCGTCGACCTGGCGTTGCAGGCCGACGAGCTCGATCCGCAGCGTACGCCAGGAGCTGGCGATCGCCGTCAGCGGCGCCCGCCGCAGCGTTCCCCTGAGCAGATGGTCGGTCTGGGTCCAGAGATCCGAGACGCGCTGCCGGAAGGTGAAGACCTGCGTTTCGAGCTCCTCGCCGGCCGCGCCCTCGGCGGTGGCGTCGTGCATGGCGCGCAACTCGGCCGCGACCTCGCTGGCCTGCGTGCCGATGTCACCCACGCTCAGCGGGGTGGCGCCCGCTGCGGGTTGCGCGGCCGTTGCCCCGGTGTCCTGCGCTCCGGCGGGTGCGCAGCGCCCGTTCAGCTCGACGGTCAGGATCAGGATCGCGAGGATCCTCAGTACGCGCACGCGCCACTTCATTGGCGCTCGGCGCGGCACGTCCGGCGCAGCGGCGGCTGGGTCGACCGCTGCCGGTGGGTGCAGGAACAGTCCCGGTGGTGCATCTTCGTCAGCATCTCGACCTTGGAGACAACCTCGGCAGCGCGATCGTCATACCGTACCTTCACGGCCCCTGCGAGGGTGTGCCCGGTAGGTAGCCGTTCTCCCGCGCTGCCCGGACAGAGCCGGGTTCGTCCCACCAGGTGTCGAGCTGGAGGTCGCCCGCGATCACGCCTGCGGCGTTATAGCCAGCCGCGAAATGGATCAACCCCGCTGGATGGGTCGAGGCGCCCCCCATGTAGAGGCCGGGGATCTCTGAGCGGTAGCGCGAGCCGGCAGACCTGATGCCCCCGTAGCCCATGCGATCAATCGTGTACTTGCCGCCCATGAACGAGCCCAGCTTGAAGCTGGGCAGGCGCTGATGCAGATCGACGGGCGTCACGACACCCGAGTACGAGAGGGGTCCATCGACGACGCCCTTCGCGTGGTGCCGCCAGAGATCGAGCGCAGCCTGCCGGCACGCCGCGCGGGTGTCGTGCCACTCGCCATCGGTGAGGCGGACGGGGACCGGCACGTCGAAGCGCAGGGTCTGCAGGGGTCCATAGACCTGTCCGAAGCCGGCGTGGAACTCGTCGAACTGCGTTGCGCAGATCGCCCGTCCGTGACCTCGAGGGATCGCGCCGGCGCGGATCGTCTCGCAGATGGCTTCGACGTCACCGGCCTCCTCGACTCCGAAGATGTGGAGGTAGGCCTCATTCGCGTCGGGATCGAATGCGGCGGCGCGGTAGCTCGGGGCTTCGCCCCGGTATCCGAAGTGGCAGCCGAGCATGGAAGCCTCCTGCCACTGCCAGGCGTGACACGCCTCGGCCATGCCGATGGGAAGTTGGTTCGCACCGATGAGATCGAAGAAGGTCTCCTCGGCGTTCAGCGTGCTCACGACCGCGCGGGCTCGGATCTCCCGGCCATTCTCGAGTCGGACGCCCGACGCCCGTTCGTTCTCGACCAGGATGCGATCGACTCGGGCGTTGCCCGGGGAATCGCCTCCGCTCGCCAGGAAGGACTGATACAGTGCCCGAGCCGCGGCAACGTTCCCCGCCCGGACGATCGAAGAGTTCAGCAGGCAGTACACCCACAATACGGCGACCTGCCCGATCCCAGCTGCGTCCGGATCGATCCCCCAAAAGGTGGCCAGGTAGAGGAGCGCCTCGCGGACCGCGGGGCTCTCGAACCCATAGTCGTCGACGATGTCGATCGGCGTCCGCGCGGACAGATCGGCCAGCCGCCTGCCGAGATCCGTCGAGCCGAACTGCGCCGCAACGCCGGTGTCTCCGTCTGGGGCGTACAGGGATGGAATCAGGATCTCCTCACACAGCAGGCGGAACTCGCCGTACATGGCCAGGAACCGCTGCGCATCCGCGGCGCTGAAGCGCGCGACCGCCGCCGCGGACTTCTCCGGATCGCGGTGGAATACGAGCGCGCGGTCGTCGGCGTGGTGAAACGCAATCTGCACCGCGGGCGTGACGTAGGCGAGGCTCTGCTGTGCGAGATGAAGATCGATGTGGCACGGCGCGCGCTCGCCCATGGTCAGCATGTACGGGGGCAGCAGGTCGAAGCGGTAGGGGCCTTGGAATTCCTCGGTGCGCAGATTGCCGATGACGTCCGATTCTCCAGGGCCCGCCAGCAGCACCGTCTTCGCCCCGGCCCTGGCAAGGTAGGAAGCGCATACCAATCCGTTGTCGCCGCCCCCGAGCACGATCACGTCGCACGCGGCTCGTGTCGTCGCGGAGGTCACGGCCGCTGCGCCCGGTCATTGAACCAGGTGACCTGCGCATGGGCAGCCGCTTCATCGGCACGCTTCATGAGTCGCTTTCCGTTCCGTGCGAGGTAGTCGCCGGGCCGACTGTTCCACCACGCCTGGTCACGTATCCCCAGGTCTTCCGCGACGATGCACGCGGCGATGTATCCCGTCGCGCACCAGGTGAAGGCGATCGGCCAGGTCCCCTTGCAGGCGTACATCTGCTTGATCGGCATGCGATAGGGAAGCCGGTCCTCATACCACTGGGTGAGCTTGTCTCCGGGAACGTTGGCATCGGGAGCACACCCCCAATGCGCTGCCGGGTCGGCCCGCCAGATGTCGATCGGGGACGATTGAACGATCTCGATGATGCTGTCCCTGAAGCCTGGGGCCAGCTCCTCCAACTTGTCCGTCATCCGCTCGGCGATGTCCCATTTTCGTTGTTCCCAGGCGGCGACGTCGACGGTGCCGTCCTCGTCCATGAGATGCGGATGGATGGACTCGATGCGCACGGTGACGGACCCGTCCGCGCCGGCAAGACTGGGATCGATCAGGGCCGGAATGAAGGTTTCCCACCAGCCTTGGAACGCCTTCTCCGCATCGCCATCGAGTTGGGCCTGGAACCACGCCCCCCAGTCTTCAATCCCGTTCAGACCGATGTAGACCCAATCGGCACGCGTGCAGTACGCGTTCTTGGCCGCGGCCTTCCAGCGGGGCGGACGCGTGAGGTTCCAGACCGTGCACACGGACGGGCGGTGTTTGACATCCCAGTTCTGCATCCTGGCAGCGAGGGTCGGGTCGGCCTTCTCGATCTCGTGCACGCCCACCAGCTCTCGCGTGCCGATCACTCCGACGTTGCTCACCACGGCCTTGCGGGCCGTGACGACCTGGCCGGGAAACATCACCGCGTTTCCCTTCATCCGGATGCCGATGGCGACGCCGTCTTCGACGATGATCCGTTCGACCGGCGAGTTGAGCCACATCGTGCCGCCGCGGGCAAAGAACACGCGCTCCAGAGCGTCGACGAGGGTGCGGTTCGATCCGCGCAGCTGACCTCCGGCACAGAAGTGCAGCATCATGACGCCCAAGGCTCCCTCGCCCTTGCTCCAGGGGTTGAAGAGACAGACCGACCCTCCCGGCTGAAAGAGCACCTGCTTCAGACGGTGGTCCTCGAACAGGTGGTCGAGGAGCTCGAAGGCGTTCATGTTCCGAACCGTCCCGACCGGCAGGCGACAGCAGTAGGCGAGGATCTCGAACGCGCGCTGCAGGTTCTCGGCACTGGGTTCCGAGTAGATCAGCCGTTCGTTGAACTCGACCCGAGTCTTCATCATGCGCCTGGCGATCCGCGCGAAGGTCCAGGCGTCTCTGAGGGAGAATCGAGCGATGTCCCAGAGGGTGCGCAGCGCGTCGGGCCCGACGAACAGGCTGGTGTCGTCGGGGAAGATGCAGCCGAACACCCGCCGATTGGTGATCAGCTCCGCGCCGTGCTCCTCGAGTTCCAGGTCGTCCCAGAGCGGCATCATGCCGCCGGCAAACCCACCGGCGCAGGGGACGCACCGCGCTCCGCCCTGATACTCGTAGCTCTGACAGTGGATGCCCGGCGCGTTGTTCCCGTCCACCAAGAGCACCCGCGCCCCCGCCTTCTGCAGATAGGCGCCGACTGGCAACCCACCCGCTGCGCCTGCGCCGATGACGATGACGTCGAACTCCGGACGCTCCTCGCTCATGTCGCGTCCACGGGTTGCCTCACGCGAAGGCAGCGTCCATCGCCCCGGTATCGTTGTACTCCCGCAGGCGGAGGACGCGTCCGTCGCGCACCGTGAGCACGTGGACCCACGCCATCGTGTAGCGCCGGTCGGTATTGCGGACGCGGCTGGTCTCGCGACCGAGCACGACGACCCGGTCCGCCTGCGCGAGAATCTCGTCGATTTCGAACTGTTCGATGTCGATTGCTGCCGCGATGGCCTGAGCGTACGCCGCGAACCCGGCGGGCCCTGCGAATTGCCCGCCGAACGGAATCGCGTCGGGGAGCGGATTGTCCAGCACGGAATCCGCATCGACGAAGCGCCCGATCAATTCTTCGATCCTTCCACTGGCGAACAGCTCGTAGAACGCCTTCGCCGTCTCCGTCGACGTCATGCCGGCACCGCGATCATGCGCGCCCGAGACCATCCCGCCTCATACGGCGAAATCATGTTCAGGCGGATGGTGACCTTCGCAAACCGCCACTCGCCGCCTTCACGCCGGTACTCATCGTGGTAACGGCCGGCGATCCAGAGCGCCTGGGCCCCGGCCGCGTGGACGCAGGGCTGCCAGAGATGCCACTGGCCCGTTGCGCGGTCTCCATCGACCTCGACGACGGGGTTCGTGACGTGGTGAATCGCGAAGGGCATCGACTTCGACGCGCCGGCGAAGAACGCGCGGATGGCGCCGCGCCCCTGGTACCGGCCCAGCACGCCGCCGTCCCAGATCGCGTCCTGGGTGAACAACGGTCCGAGCCGATCCGCGTCGTAGTCGTCGTCGCAGTAGCCCGCGTATCGACTCTTGAGTTGTTTCAACGCCTCGATGTCTTCGAGCCGTCGAATGCGTTCATCGAGGGTCGGATTCGTCATGTCCCCCTTTCACGGGATCAGCGCTGCGCGACTCACCGCTCACTCGATCCAGCCCTGCTTCTCGAAGCGCGGCTTGAGCTGGGCGGCGATCTCGTTGGCAGCCGCCTTGGCCCGGCCCTCCAGCTTGCTGTTGCCGCTCGCCTCGCCGTACACCTTGGCGCCGGTGCTGACGATGAGACCGACGGGGTTGCCGGTCGCGGCGGCGCCGGCGACGGCCATCGCCCCGCCGGGCGACTTGCCCCCGCCGGCCTGCACGTCGCCGGATCCGAGCGGGCGCAGACCCGTGGCGGTCACCTGAAAGCCAGCCACCGCCGCCTTCAGCTCGGAGGCCCCGGAGCCGAAGCCGATGACGACGCGCTTGGCGGCGCTGCCCGCGTCCATCCCCAGCAGCGCGCCGCGGATGACGATGTCGTTGACCTGCGGTCGCGTCGCCGGGGTCGCCCGCTCGGCCGGGAGTCCCATGTCGCGGATGTCCGCCACCAGTTGCGTCGCGAGGATACCGGACACCTCACGGCCGGCGGTGATCTCCTCCGCGGTCTGGGGCGTGGGATGTTCGGAATACTTGCCGGCGAACTCGGAGTCGGCCGGAACATCCGCCGACGACGAGACGAAGTCGTAGACCCAGATGTGAGCGGGTCGCGCGATCTTCTCGGTTACGTTGATCTTGCGGTTGGTGACGTCGGTCGAGGCGCATCCCGCGACCAGCATCACGGCGAACAGACACGGCAGACGGTGGTGGGCAGACTTCATCGGTCCTCCTTTGGCCGGTTGGCCGGCATGCGTTATTGCTTACAGCGGTCGAAGCTCTCCCGTAGCGTTGCGTCATCGAGCGTGCGGTGGGCGCCAATGGCGATGATTCGTGTGCGCGGCGGGCGGTCGCCCCAGGCGTCCTCAAGCGCGATGTCCACCCGCCTGCCGACCACCTGCAGCACCGCTCGCTGGTCGGGCGCCTCGGTGCTGTGCACGGTCCCCTTGCAGCGGTAGATGTTCACGGGCAGGCGCGCGGCGACCTGGCGCAGCGCTGCGAGCGACAGCGGCTGCTCGGTCTCGTAGCTCCAGGTGCTGAAGGCGTGCGAGTGATCATCGTCGGGCTGACGCTGACAGCGCAGGTCTCGGCAGTCGTGCTCGTCGTGGTCGTGAGAGGGGAGATCCAAGCGCGCCGCCTCGAAGCGGCCGACCGAGAGCAGGATCTCCAACGGCACGTCGCAGCGCGTCGACTCGATGAGGCGGTAGCGATGGAACCGGTCGTCGAGCCAGGCGGTGATCCTGTCGATCTGTTGGCGGTCGACCAGGTCCACCTTGTTCAGAATCAGCATGTCGGACCACCCGATCTGCCAGAGCTTGAGCTCCATCTGCTCGGGTGCGGCGAAGACCTGCTCCGCATCCATCACGCAGGTGATGCTGTCGAGCCGGATGCGATCCCGGAAGCGGGCATCGGTAAAAGTCACCGCAATCCCGGACGGGTCGGCCACGCCGCTGGCTTCCAGAAGGACGTACTCGGGGCGCTCGGGGCGTTCGAGCACCTGCGTCACCGCGGCGACCAGGTCGTCGCGGATCGAGCAGCAGATGCAGCCGTTGGCGAGACTGATGACGTCGCTCTCCACACCGACCACCAGATCGGCATCGATATTGATAGAGCCGAAGTCGTTGACCAGCACCGCCACGCGCAACCCGTGATCCCCCGTCAGGATGCGGTTGAGCAGCGTCGTCTTCCCCGCCCCGAGGAAGCCGGTGAGGATGGTGATCGGCACCGCCTGCGGCGCCGCGCACAGTTCAGAGGGGTTCATGTGCCCGTCTCACCGGTGACGCGGCGCTTACTCATCGCCGCCGAAGATGTACTTGATCCGCTCCACGATTTTGTCCCGCACCATCTTCTTGATGTCGATCTTGAAGTTCTTGGGCCAGATCGGATCGGGTTTGCGATAGACATCCGGCGGATAGTAGTCCTTCGGATCGTATTCGACGTTGCGCGGCACCGGCCCCTCGATCTCCGTGAAGGATTCGATCCGTGCATTGGGGAAATTCACGGTGGTGTTGGTGAGGCCGATGTCGAACAGCTCCATCGCCTCCTTCGCCGAGGGACGGGCGAAGTTGGTCGATTCGGGCAGCGCCGCCTTGCGCGTCCAGATGGCCTGCTTGGTGACATTGACCACCACCCCGTCCGGTGCGCCGAACTGGAAGAGGCCGTCCCAGTGCGCGCGCACGCCGGCGACCATTTCCGGGACCAACTCCTCATCGTAGGACAGGTGCGTGGCCATGGCGAGGCGCGGCTGCACCTGCTTGAACACGTAGCCCGCCGCGTAGTGCACCGTGTGGGCGACGTCGATGGGGACCAGCCCCATGAGCGGTGGGATGCCGAACTTCAGCGCCTGGAGGTTCATGGTGTCGGGCTGCAGCTCCGACACGAAGACGTCGACGCCCTTGGCGAACTTCGTGGTGTTGGCATCCGGCCGGCCATCGCCCGTCCAGACGAACGACAAACCGTTCCAGTCGAGGCGGTAGGCCGAGGCGCCATCCTTGCCGTGCGCACGACGCCAGTGCCGGATGACGACACCATCCTTGTCGTAGCAGATGCCGTTGTCGTCCTCATAGTCGAACTCGTTGACCTCGACCTCGTAGCCG
>NZ_JBOGDD010000378.1:0-5785 GCF_050701675.1 Mycobacterium sp.
GTGCAGACCCGTTGCGCTCCAACGAACTTCCCAGTGCCCCTCGTCGCGAACCATGTTTAGCTGACCGTCGTAGGTCCAGGTGCGGTTCTTGGGCAGGTGCCACGTGTAGCGGTAGGCGATGCTGCCGGTGTCCTCGGCGTACTTGGACCCGAGGATCTGCGCATCGAACTTGGTGGCCTGCAGGCCCGCCCATGCTTCGTTGAGCGCTGCTCGCGCCGCGGTGGGCTTGTCACTCAGGTCGGCGGCGGCGCCGGTGTCCCCCCGGGCCAGCGCGGTGAAGAACGCCGTCGCCACCGGTTCTGGACCATTGGGCTTGGGGGTGCATGCACTGAGTCCGCTGACGACCGCCACCACGACGAGGACCGTCAAGAGACCCGTGACCCGTGATGCGGATGAGGTTTGTGATGCCATTGGGGCTGATGTTAGAAGCGCGACTGCCTCAATACGGGGAGGCGCACCGAGATCGGTTTGTGATCAATCGAGCAGCACGGTCGCGAAGGTGCCCACCTGGGCGAACCCGATCCGTGCGTAGGTCGCTCGCGCGACCGTGTTGTAGCCGTTGACGTACAGGCTCGCAATGCGTCCGCTCCGGACGACCGCACCCGCCAGTGCGGCGGTACCTCCGACACCGAGCCCCCTACCCCGCCAGTCGGGGTGGACCCACACACCCTGGATCTGGCCGACCGCAGGCGACTGTGACCCAACCTCCGCCTTGAAGACCACCTGACCATGTTCGAAGCGCGCCCAGGCCCGGCCTGCGGTGATCAGACCGGCGACCCGGCGCCGGTATCCGCGGCCGCCGTCCCCCGCCCGCGGGTCGACGCCGACCTCTCCGATGAACATGTCGACGGCAGCCACCAGGTACGCGTCGAGCTCCTCGATGCGCACCGGGCGCACCGCCGGATCGACAGGGCACTGAGGCGCACCACTCAGTGCCATCAACGGCTGCTGATCCCGCACGTCGCGGGCTGGGCCCCAAGCACTTTCGAGGCGTCGCCACATGGGCACGACCAGCTCGGCGCGGCCGACCAGCGACGAACATCGGCGCGCGGTGCTCGTGGCCTTGTCCGCGAACGCGTTCAGGTCGCCGACGTCACCACGCAGCGGAATCAGATTCGCGCCAGCGAAACACAGCGAGTCGCTGGGGCGGCGCCGCGTCCACATCTCGCCACCGATCGCCGTCGGATCGATCCCGTGGTCGGCTACCCGCGAAGCGACCATGCACGAACCAACGGCGTCTTCGTCGAGGACGCGGCGCACCATGGCGGCATCACGCACCACCGTGACCCGTCGCTCGTCGGCGAGGCGAAACAGCGGAGGAGCGGACATCCGGGGTCCTTCTGGAGCGGCGTTCTCTTCTACGATCTGGCGTGCAAACCTAGAGGGTGACACCCCTCACAGGGTCTCGCTCAGCTTACGGTCACAACCGGCGCACCGCTTGCATCATTCAAACCGCGCTCCTCGGCGAGTTTCATCGCCTCCTCGATCAGCGTCTCGACGATCATCTGTTCCGGCACCGTCTTGATCACCTGACCGCTCACGAAGATCTGTCCCTTGCCGTTGCCCGACGCCACGCCGAGATCGGCCTCGCGAGCCTCGCCGGGGCCGTTCACGACGCAGCCCATGACCGCGACGCGCAGCGGCACGTCCAAACCTTCGAGCCCGGCGGACACCTCGTTGGCCAACGTGTAGACGTCGACCTGCGCGCGCCCACAGGACGGGCACGACACGATCTCCAGCCCACGCGGTCGTAGGTTGAGCGACTCCAGGATCTGGTTGCCGACCTTGATCTCCTCCACCGGTGGCGCCGACAGCGAGACCCGGATCGTGTCACCGATGCCCTTGGACAACAGCGCGCCGAAGGCCACCGCGGACTTGATGGTGCCCTGGAACGCCGGACCTGCCTCGGTGACGCCGAGGTGCAGGGGGTAGTCGCAGACGGCGGCGAGCTGCTCGTAGGCGGCGACCATGATCACGGGATCGTTGTGCTTGACACTGATCTTGATGTCACCGAAGCCGTGCTCCTCGAACAGCGAGGCCTCCCACAACGCGGACTCGACGAGTGCCTCGGGGGTGGCCTTGCCGTACTTCTGCATCATCCGCGCGTCGAGCGATCCCGCGTTGACGCCGATGCGGATCGGGATGCCCGCAGCGCCGGCCGCCTTCGCAACCTCCTTGACGCGACCGTCGAACTCCTTGATGTTCCCGGGGTTGACACGCACGGCCGCACAGCCGGCGTCGATGGCGGCGAAGATGTACTTGGGCTGAAAGTGAATGTCGGCGATGACCGGGATCTGGCTCTTCTTGGCGATCACGGACAGCGCATCGGCGTCCTCCTGGCGGGGGCAGGCCACCCGGACGATGTCGCAGCCGGACGCCGTCAGCTCGGCGATCTGCTGCAGCGTCGCGTTGATGTCGTGTGTCTTGGTGGTGCACATCGACTGCACGGCGATCGGATGGTCACTCCCGACGCCGACGTCGCGCACCATCAGCTGGCGCGTCTTGCGACGTTTGGCCAGCGTCGGCGGCGGTGGAGCCGGCAATCCCAACCCGACGGTCATCGTGACTTCTTTCGTTGATCTGTTGTGAAGGCCTACTGGAACAGCCTGATCGGATTGACCAGGTCAGCGGTGACGGTCAACAGCATGTAGCCGCCCACCACGACGAGCACGACGTAGGTGGCGGGCATGAGCTTCATGTAGTTGACGGGCGCCCCGGCGACCTTGCCACGCGCCGACCGAATCATATTGCGGATCTTCTCGTACACCGCAATCGCGATGTGGCCCCCGTCGAAGGGCAGCAGCGGCACGAGGTTCACCGCGCCAAGAACGAAGTTCAGCTGGGCGAGGAAGAACCAGAACGCCACCCACAGCCCGGCGTCGACGGTGTCCCCGCCGATGATGCTGGCGCCGACGACGCTGATCGGCGTGTCGGGGTCGCGTTCGCCACCACCGATGGAGTTCCACAGCGCGCCGACCTTGGTCGGTATCTTCGCCAGTGACTTGCCCAGCTCGACCATGAGGTCACCGGTGAAGGCGACCGTTGCGGGCGCAGCGGACAGCGGGTTGTACTGGGTGGGCCCGAACTGGGCGGCGGCGATGCCGACGGCCCCTACGTCTGCGGGGGCCCCGTTGCCCTCCTTGGTCCACCGCTGGGTCTTGGTGACGTCGACGGTGGTGGTGAACTCCCGCGCCTGGCCGTTCTCGGTGCGCTGCACGACGAAGGGGGTCGGCGCGTCGAGCTTGCGGACCGCGGTGACCATCTGCTCGAAGTTGGCGATGTCGGTGCTGCCGACCTTCACGACGGTGTCACCCGCCTTGATGCCCGCGAGCGCGGCAGGTCCTGGACCGTTGCAGTCCGCCAGCTTTCCCTTGGTGACTTCTGGTGACACACAAGCCGTTTCGCCGACGATCGCGGTGGTCGGCGGGTGCAGGTTGGGCAGACCCCAGACGACCGCGATGCCGTAGAGCAGGACCAGACCGATCACGAAGTTGGTGCCGGGGCCCGCGAAGAGCACCGCAACGCGCTTCCATACCTTCTGTCGGTACATCGCGTACTGGCGATCCTCGGGGGCGAGTTCCTCGACCGAGGTCATGCCCGCGATGTCGCAGAAGCCGCCGAGTGGAACGGCCTTCACACCGTATTCGGTGTAGCCGAGCCGGTTCGGACGCATCGTGGACCACAGCGTGGGGCCGAATCCGACGAAGTAACGGCGCACCTTCATTCCGGTGGCGCGCGCCACCCACATGTGCCCGCATTCGTGCAGCGCCACCGAGACGAGAATGGCGAGTGCGAACAGCACAATGCCCAGTACGAACATCATCTGATTGGTACGACCTCCTGTGCTGCACTCTTCACGGCGATCCCGGCCCTGGCCCTTGCCCAGTCCTGCGCGTCGAGTACGTCATCCACGGTAGCCGGTTCCTCCGACCACTGGTCGGCAGCGCGAAGCACCTCGGCGACGATTCGCACGATCGCGGGGAAACGGATCCGCCCGTCGAGGAACGCCTCGGCGGCCTCTTCATTGGCGGCGTTGTACACCGCGGTCAGGCAGCCGCCGCGGCTTCCCGCGTGCCGAGCCAGCGCGACGGCGGGGAAGACGTCGTCGTCCAGGGGTTCGAATTCCCAGGTGGAGGCCCTGCCGAAGTCGAAGCCTACGGTGGCGCCCGGCACGCGCGCCGGCCAGTTTAGGGCCAGCGCAATGGGCAACTTCATGTCGGGCTCGCTGGCTTGGGCGATGGTCGAGCCGTCGACGAAGGTCACCATCGAATGGACGATCGACTGCGGGTGCACCACGACGTCGATCCGCTCGTAGGGCACACCGAACAGCAGGTGAGTCTCGATCAGCTCGAGGCCCTTGTTGACCAGCGTCGCCGAGTTCAGCGTGTTCATGGGCCCCATCGACCAGGTCGGATGCTTGCCCGCCTGCTCCGGTGAGACGTGTTCGAGGTCGGCGGCCGCCCACCCGCGGAACGGGCCGCCCGACGCGGTCAGCACCAACTTCGCGACCTCGTCGGAGCCCCCGGCACGCAGGCATTGGGCCAAGGCGGAGTGCTCGGAGTCCACCGGCACGATCTGACCCGGCTTGGCCGCCTTCAGTACCAGCGGACCACCCGCGATCAGCGATTCCTTGTTCGCGAGGGCTAGCCGCGCACCGGACTCGAGTGCGGCGAGCGTCGGACGCAGCCCCAGCGCTCCGACGAGGGCGTTGAGCACCACGTCCGCCTCGGTGTTCTCGACGAGGTGCGTGGCGGCCTCGGGTCCGGCGAAGGTGATGCCGCCGATCCGTTCGGCGGCTTCGGTTGAGGCGACGGCCACGTTGGTGACGCCGGTCTGCGCACGTTGACGGGCCAACAGGTCGGGGTTGCCCCCACCGGCGGCCAGACCGACGACCTCGAACTTGTCCGGGTTTGAGGCGATGACCTCGAGCGCCTGGGTGCCGATGGAGCCGGTACTACCCAGCACCAGTACGCGCAGACGATCTCGTGTCACCAAACCATTGTGCCCGTGCATCCGGCGACAACCCAGCCACAGCAGATTCCCATCGGATCGTGACGTGAATGTGACGACCCGCGACGCGCCCCATCCGTGATCACCGTCGGCCCGAATGCCCGATGAGGACGGCGGAACGCGTCGTTCCGGACACATTGGAGTGATCACGTCATGAACACAGCTCACCGCAGGGCGTTTGCGGCAGCAGGCCTGACCGTAGTCGCCATCCTGGGAACCTCCGCGTGTTCCAGTGGCACCTCCACGGAGGCCACGTCCTCCTCCAGCAGTGCCTCGTCCTCCAGTTCCTCGAGCGCACCGGCCATGACTGCCGCCGTCGACCCCGCCGCCGACCTGGTGGGCACGGGTTGCGCCGGTTACGCCGAGAAGGTGCCAGAAGGACCCGGCTCGGTGACGGGCATGGCGCAGGACCCGGTCGCGACCGCGGCGTCGAACAACCCGATGCTGACGACGCTGACCGCCGCCGTCTCCGGCAAGCTGAACCCCGGTGTGAACCTGGTCGACACGCTCAACGGTGGCGAATTCACCGTGCTCGCGCCGACCGACGACGCGTTCGCCAAGATCGACCCGGCGACCCTGGAGAAGCTGAAGACCGACGCCCCGTTGCTGACCAGCATCCTGACCTATCACGTGATCCCCGGCCAGCTGAGCCCCGCTCAGGTCGCGGGCAAGCACGCGACGGTCGAGGGCGGCGAGGTGACCGTCACCGGCGCGGGCGAGGCCCTGAAGTTCGACCAGTCCGGTCTGGTCTGCGGTGGCGTCCACACCGCCAACG
>NZ_JBOGDD010000379.1:0-7045 GCF_050701675.1 Mycobacterium sp.
GCCCGGTAGGCCTGCCCCGCCTCGCTCAGCATCGAGGCCACCTCGGCCCGCAGCGCCGCCGGCTTCAGCACCCGCAGGTGCGGGCCGAAGCCGAGGATCCAGTACTTCAGCTCCTCGGTGCCGCGCACCGTCATCGCCAGGACCGTGCTGCCATCGCGCCGGGTGCGGATCTCCTGCGTCGGGTGGATGCGGCGCGACTGCAGGTAGGCGCGCGTTGTCGGGTTCATGATCTGGATTTCCACCGCCGTCTCCGGCCCCTCGATGATGCCAAAGATGCCCTCGGTGTGGCGCTCCGGCGAGTAGCCCGCCGGGTAGTCGAACGAATCCTTCAGGCGCTCGACCGTGCGCATGCGCTCGACCGCCAGGGTGAGCACCTTGCGCCCGCGGTGGCTGCGACCGACCAGGTAGAGCCCGCCGCGGTACATCAACAAGGTGTACGGATCGAAGACGTGCGTCTTGCCGGCGCCCAGCAGGCCGCCGTAGTCGATCCCCAGGCGGCGATTGTCGGCCAGGCAGCGGACGATCGTGTCGAGGTGCTCGTCGCTGGCGCGATAATCCTTCATCGCGTGCGGCACGACGTAGAACTTGCGCGCGAAGTCGGCGACGCGCTGCGCCTGCGCGCCGCGCAGCGTCTTGCTGAAGCGCTCCCAGAGATCGGCGACGCCGTCCTTCAGCACCGTGCCGTCGAGAAACTGGAACACCGACAGCGCGAAGTAGAAGGAGATCACCTGGTAGACCGTGGAGTCGCCCATCTGCGCCGACTCCGCCAGCTTGAGGTAGCGCCGCTCGCCCTTGCGAAACGTCTCGACCAGCGGCCGCCCCTCGCCATCGACCAGCTGCTCGCGGCACGCCGCCAGGTAGCGCATCAACGTCCGCGGCGAGATGTTCAGCTCCGCCGCCGCCGCATCGAAGCTCCACCCCACCGGCCGCTTCCACAGCTCGTGCACCAGCCGCGCCAGCCGCGTCGCCGCGTGGTAGGTCGGCTTCCGCCCCGCCGCCGTCTTGCTCTTCGCCGCCCCGGTCATCCCGCAGTCCTTCAACCTCTTTCCCCGCCCCTGTCAACGCCCGCCCCCGACAACCGCCCCGCTCGCAACCGGGCACAACGCTGGAGGGCGCCGGGCCCTCGGCGCCGGGGGCGGCGAGGCGGCGGCCAGGGACGCGAATCAAATAGTCAAATCCCACCCCCGTCCTTCGCACCCCACCCCGCACCGTCAGCCGTTGGCAACCCGCCCGCGCCACGATGCGCCGGGTGACGACACCCCCCGCTCCCCACATCCGCATCCTCGACCCCGCCCCCGACGCCCGCCACACCCTGACGCGCCTGCTCGAATCGGTCGGCCACACCGTCATCGCCCACGCCGACGCCGCGCACCTCCTCGCCACCGCCGACCTGGCGCCGACCGAGTGCATCCTCGCCGAGCTCCGTCTCCCCCACCTCCCCGGCCCAACGCTCATCACCCAACTGGCCGCGCGCGAGCCCGGCCTGCCCGTCATCGTCGTCACCGGCTTCGCCACCGTCGCCGGCGTCGTCGCCGCCTTCCGCGCCGGCGCCTTCGACCTCTTCGAGAAGCCGGCCAGCGAGCAGTTGCTGCTCGACCGCGTCCACGCCGCCATCGCCGCCGGCCGGCGCAGCCGTGCCCAGCACCGCCTGCACACCGAATACGCCGCCCGCATCGCCGCGCTGCCCCAACGCCAGCGCGAAGTCCTCGCCCTCACCACCGCCGGCCACACCATCCCCGCCATCGCCGCCGCCCTCGGCATCAGCACCCGCACCGTCGAGGCCCACCGCAGCCAACTCGCCCGCCGCCTCGGCGCCAACTCCCTCGCCGCCCTCATCCACCTCGGCCTGCGCTTGGACTTTGCGCCGCTGCCCGCTACGGTGCGCCGCACGCGCCCGTAGCTCAGTTGGACTAGAGCGTCTGGCTTCGAACCAGTAGGTCGGGTGTTCGAATCACCCCGGGCGCGCCATTTTTTTCCGCCACCTCGATGGCCTCCGCGCCCAGAGAATCGGCGAGGTGATGATCGGTTGCATGCTCACTCGATCCTCTCCAGACCGAGGCTGGAAAGGTACTCGAAGGTGGCATCGTAGAACTCTGGCGATCGGGTCGGATCGGAGGCGTCGCCGGGCGGGACGAAGATGACCATCCCCTGGCGCGCGCGCGTCAGCAGGACCCGATAGGCGTTGAGGAGATACTGTCTGTTCTCCTGACTTGCAACATTGCACCACCGGCTGCCGCGGAAGTCGTGATAGCTCCAGCCGGAATCCGTGAACCGCAGGTCTCCGTCCCACGTGACGCAGGTCCAATCCAGTTCGAGGCCCTGCACCTGAAACTCGGTCGCGGCGTCCTCGAGGAAGAAGCTCGACCTGGTGTCCCCGCGGTCGTTGAGGAACCATTTCACCGGATCCACGTCCACGCGAATATCGATAGCGTGGGGCTTGAGACGCATGGCCTTTGACGAGGCGACGAGCCCGAACCTCTCGGACCCGCGTGCGCGGGCGCGGATCCACACTTTTGCGCGGCTGAGATCGCGGGTGAGCGCGATTGGATAGCGACCGGCGAGTTGCCCAAAGTACGCACGCGCACCGTCCCGCTCGCAGTCGAGCAGCGCCTTGACGAACGCCGATACGTGCTCCGCTCGAAACGATCGCATCGACACGGCGAGGTGGAGCGAATCGTCGAAGTGCACGTTGTCGAGCTGCCGGAGCCGGTCGATGGCCATGCCGGCGGCATATTCAGTGTCCGTCAGACGCGAGGAGATAAAGAGCTGCCAGCCGGGAAATCCGGTATGAATCGCGTCCAACCAGGCGCTGATGCCGGCCTCGCCGGTATTGATCTCCTGTCCGCCGCCGACCAGGCAGATGATCACCGCCCAATCGCGGTGGCGATCCAGCACCGAGATGAGAAACTCCGGCTCAGATTGTGCGAACCCGGGGCGATTCTTCTTGCGCTTCATGAAGTTCGCGGTCTGCTTCAGATTCCAGGCGCGTTGCGCCTCGTCGAAGATGACAACGTGTTCGATCGGCGGCTCCTCATCGCTCAACGACGCATCGCGGAAGTGGTGCACATTCTGAATGAATGCCTTGACGCTCTCGCCAACGACACCCTTGCGCACCTTCTGCCCTTCGCTTGCTCGGCGGGCGACCTCGTCGCGCGTCAGTGCTTCGCGTAAGACGGCAACCAGCGGCCCGTTGCCCGAGAGAAAGACGGCATGTGTCAACTCCTCGACTTCCCGTCTATGCCTGGTGGCAACATTGAGGCCCACCAGTGTTTTGCCGGAACCGGGAACTCCGGTGACGAAACAGACGACCTTCTGGCGCTCGACCACGGCGCGATCGACGATGTCGTCGATGCGGCGCGAGGTGAGGCGCAGGTTTTCGGCACCTGCATCGAAACGTGCGATCGCTTCGACCGAGTGGTGCGCGTAGAGAGCCCGCGCAGCTTCGACGATGGTCGGCGTCGGCCGATACGAACTGCGCGCCCAGGCCGGCGCGTCGATTGCGGTTCCGGAGATGCGAACTACGGCGCGATCGATAATCCCTCGGAGCCCAGCGCTACCCGTGCGCATCGGTCGATAGACATTGTCCGGGTCGGCGTGCAGGTCGACAACTGAGGCGCTCACGGGCGCGTTAGTGGCCACAAGGATCGGCACAATCGGAACCGTATGGCTGGCCTCGTGGAAGTTCTTCAAGTCGAGGGCGTAGTCCCAGACCTGTTCGGACGCGGCGAGATGGAAGATCGATTCACCGACCTTGAATTCAATCGCGAAAACGATTGGGCCAAGGAGGAGCACAGCGTCGATGCGTCGGCCCATGCGCGGGATGCTGAACTCGAGCAGGATCTGCCCCTGAACTCCTGCCAGCGTGCGACGCAACACCTCGCATTCGACGAGCCAGGCATCACGTTGCGCAGAGAGCACAGTGAACTCGCAGTTCGCGGCGAGCGAACCCATGACTTGCATCACTGGCGTCTGCAGGAACTCCGCGATCGGGGCTGCGTACCAGGCCCGCGGGATTGGCGTCGGTGGCCCTATGCTCGGCATCGCTGACCGAGCTCATGGGATCAACGCGACAAAAACGCAAGCAACCCAACTCATTTGCCTGGCAGTCCCAAAGCACACCAGCGATCGTTCGCCCACCGGACGTCGCTACATCGAGCAACACGCCAACGGCTGGCGGTTCCTCCGCTTCGTCCACGAACGATCGACCGACACGTTCACGCTGCTGGGAGACGTTCGCCATCGCGACTACAGGGGCAGCCGACCGATCAGCATCACCTGGGAGCTCGACGATTTGCCCCGCCGCGATGTTTCAGCGATATGCCACGCTCGCGGCAGCATGACCGGCGGGGCACAGGCGCGGCGCGCCACGCCGCAGCGGCGGCGGCGCGGTAGCCTCGCTGGACACCCAAACCGGGGCGCGCTCAGCGCGTCATCGCGACCGCTCGCACACGACCATGGGCTCGCCTTGCTCGATCGCATGCTCGAGCCGGCGCCGGGCAACACGCGCGTGCGCCTCCGGGACTCCGACGAGCAGACGGAGCACGACCGATGTATCAAGTCCGATCGCCACGCGACCAGCCCCACTCGATGCTCCGCTTCACGTCGCTGAGCTTGTGCGACCGTCCTTTCGCATATCGCCGCCCCATCCCGATCCACGACCAGTCGAGCTTCATTCCGCGCAACACCCAGACGGTTTCCCCGTCGACCACGCGCCGCTCGACGTCGAGCGCGTCGCCTGGGCCGACGCCGAGTTCCTCGCAGAGCGCCGCGGGCAGAGTCGCCTGTCGCTTGGATGTGATCGCTATCTTCACCATGCCATGAGCCTAGCCGTCCGCCGCCTTACCGGTTACACATATCGTAAGGCCGGAGCCAACGAATCTGTGTGCCAAATGTGTGCCAGCTCCGCCAAACTGGCCGAAGTCGGCCAAACTCACTGAACGAGCCAATGTTGCGCTAGGCCTTGTGGCACATGGCATAGCGCCACTCCGCGCAACTCGCCACAACTCAGCGAAACACGGCCAAGTCGAACTTCGAACCAGGTCCGGGTGTTCGAATCACCCCGGGCGCGCCTTTCGCAGTTGGGACCGGACGGGCGCCCCTCTCTATTCTCTGGCGCCGTCCACGGTCCGCCTGCCGATCTCTTGACGGCTTGTCACCAAGTGATGCATGAGTACCCGCATCCAGACTTACTGTGCGTGGCGGGCTCCTCTGGCGGGGGTGTGTGTGCGGCAGGGACAACCGGGAGTCCTTTGCGCACCATCAACTGCAAACGGAGGAGAGCCATGAAGAAGCTCAGCACACTCCTGATGGCGGCCGGGGTGCTCCTGCTCGGCTCGGCAGCGATGGCAGGCGCACCGAAGGTGAACGTCTGCCACATCCCGCCCGGCAATCCGGGCAACCCCCAGAGCATCAGCGTCGGTCCGTCGGCGGTTCCGGCCCATCTCGCGCACGGGGACCAATTGGTCAGCGCCGAGGTTTGCGACGGCGCCGACAACGACTGCGATGGGATCGTCGACGACGATCCGGGCGGTGTCGGGCAAGCCTGTACGGCGGGCGTGGGGGCGTGCGCGGCTGCGGGCACCGTGGTGTGTGTCGACGGCGCGCGTGAATGCACCGCTGAGCCGGGCGAGCCAACGGCAGAAGTCTGCGACGAGGTCGACAACGATTGCGATGGCGCAGTCGACGAAGGCGGCGTGTGTGAGCCGATCCCGTGCGAGGCGCAAACGTGCGCTACATATCAGTTCGGCTGCGGCGGAAATTCGAACTGCATATGTGCTGAGACTGCGGAGGGCGGCGGCGCCTGCGTCGACGGCATTGTGTTTTGCGCCAGCGCCGTTCCCTGCCACTCAAGCACGGACTGCGGCGCGGGCGAGACCTGCCAAGTCGGTAGCTGCTGCGGTTTCAATTTCTGCGCACCGCTCTGTCACTGAGATCGCTCTGCGCAACGGGCCGGGGCCTTCGGCCTCGGCCCGTTTTTCCGCATCTTCGCAACTCGATCCCGCAGGCCTGGCGCCGAGTGTGGTTCGGCGATTGTGTGGTGTGCTCGGTCCGCCTCAAGCATGGCGCTTCTTGCCCGGCCCGGCGCGATCGAAACAAGCTTCATCCTCAGATCGCCTACCCGCGATCCGGAGGCGATCGCGAATCCTCTCGCCGAGTGCGAGGACGACGACCGCGCCGCGCTCGTCCATCACGTGCGCAGAATGCCGGACTGGATCGTCAGTGCCTGCTGGGGATACAAGACGGCGGCATGCCTGAGGGCGACTGTCCGTTCTGTCGGCCGGAGGCCGAGCGCGTTCTTCCACGTCGGGCACCTGGTGCTGGGGATCTGGGACGCCCACCCGGTGTCCCCTGGCCACGCGCTGCTGATTCCGAAGCGACATGTCGAGCACTCGTCACCTGCGGACCGAAGAGCTGGCGGATGAAGGCGCACGCCAGCTTGCGTCAGGAGGGCTCCCCTCAGTAAACGCTACTCGTCGTGCCGCGCGCGACTGGCCGGTTTTCAGACGTCCACGACTGCCCGATTTTGGGTGTCCACCGAGGGTTCTTGCCGGGCAGCACCCAGACGGTTTCCCCGTCGACCACCCGCCGCTCGACGTCGATCACGTCGCCCGGGCCGACGCCTAGTTCCTCGCAGAGCGCCGCGGGCAGAGTCGCCTGTCGCTTGGATGTGATCGCTACCTTCGCCATGCCGTGGGCCTAGCCGTCCGCCGCCTTACCGGTCAAACATATCGTAGGGCCAGAGCCAACGAATCTGTGTGCCAAATGTCTGCCAACTCCGCCAAGCTGGCCGAAGTAGGCCAAACTCACCGAACGAGCCAATGTCGCTATAGCCATTGTGGCTCATGGCCTAGCGCCACTCCGCGCAACTCTCCACAACTCAGCGAAACACGGCCAATTCGGAGTTCGGACCAGCAGGTTCCTCAGGGATCGCCTGAAAACCGGCCAGTTGTGATCGGGGCAAAACCGGCCAGTCGACGGAGGCGAGACGGAAGGGTTGTGCGTCAGTTCGTCGCCGAAGGCAAGGCGGCGTGCTTGCGGGTGCGCC
>NZ_JBOGDD010000380.1:0-7562 GCF_050701675.1 Mycobacterium sp.
CTACCATGCAGCGCCTGCTCATCGACACCTGGCGGGCCCACCCGACGACCGTCGTCTTCGTCACCCACGACGTCGACGAGGCCCTGCTCATCGGCGACCGGATCGCCGTCCTCGGCCGCGCAGGCCAACCGCTGCGAGCCCTGATCGACGTGCCATCACCCCGCGACCCGTCCGTCGCCCGCAGTGCACTGCGCGCCGACGTGATTGCCGCCCTTGACCATTCGGAGTTGATCAGCTGATGCAGATTCCCGATCTCGACGACGCCGTCCGCATCGACTGCGACGTGCTCGTCATCGGCGGCGGCACCGCAGGGACGATGGCCGCGTTGACCGCCGCCGAGCAGGGCGCCCAGGTGCTGCTGCTGGAGAAGGCCCACGTCCGGCATTCCGGCGCGCTGGCGATGGGCATGGACGGCGTGAACAACGCCGTGATCCCCGGCAAGGCCACCCCCGAGGACTACGTGGCCGAGATCACCCGCGCCAACGACGGAATCGTCAACCAGCGCACCATCTATCAGACCGCGACCCGTGGCTTCGCCATGGTGCAGCGGCTTGAGCGCTACGGCGTCAAATTCGAGAAGGACGAGCACGGCGAGTACGCGGTGCGCCGCGTCCACCGGTCCGGGTCCTACGTGCTGCCCATGCCCGAGGGCAAGGATGTCAAGAAGGCGCTCTACCGCGTGCTGAGGCAGCGCTCGATGCGGGAGAAGATCCGCATCGAGAACCGGTTCGTTCCGGTCCGTGTGCTCACCGAGAACGGCAGGGCGGTCGGCGCGGCCGCCTTGAACAGCCGCACCGGCGAGTTCGTCGTCGTCGGCGCCAAGGCCGTCATCCTCGCCACCGGGCCATGCGGACGTCTCGGGCTGCCCGCATCCGGATATCTCTACGGCACCTACGAGAACCCGACCAACGCCGGCGACGGCTACTCGATGGCCCTGCACGCGGGCGCCGAGCTGTCCGGAATCGAGTGCTTCCAGATCAATCCGCTCATCAAGGACTACAACGGGCCGGCGTGCGCCTACGTCGCGAACCCCTTCGGCGGCTATCAGGTCAACGCGCAGGGCGAGCGCTTCGTCGACTCCGACTACTGGTCAGGGGCGATGATGGCGGAGGTCAAGAACGAGATCGAATCCGCGCGCGGCCCGATCTACCTGAAGGTCAGCCATCTGCCCGACGAGACGCTGAGCACGCTCGAGGGCATCCTGCACACCACCGAACGCCCCACCCGCGGCACCTTCCACGCCAACCGCGGGCACGACTACCGCACCCACGACATCGAGATGCACATCTCCGAAATCGGGCTCTGCGGTGGGCATTCCGCGTCCGGGGTCTGGGTCGACGAGAACGCCCGCACCACCGTGCCCGGGCTGTACGCGGCCGGCGACCTGGCCTGCGTGCCGCACAACTACATGATCGGCGCGTTCGTGTACGGCGAGCTGGCAGGCGCCCACGCGGCGTCGACATATGTTGACGCCACCCGACCGGATGTCCTGCCCGCGGACCAGCTCGCCGCAGCGCACGAGTTGATCTACCGCCCGTTGCGTCACCCCGACGGGCCACCGCAACCACAGGTCGAATACAAGCTGCGCCGCTTCGTCAACGACTACGTGGCACCGCCCAAGACGGCCGCGAAACTGTCGCTGGCCGTACAGACCTTCGAGCGGATGCGCGACGAGGTGGCAGGCATCGGTGCGACCACGCCGCACGAACTCTTGCGAGCGGTCGAGGTGTCCTTCATCCGCGACTGCGCCGAGATGGCCGCCCGGTCGTCACTCACCCGCACCGAGTCGCGATGGGGTCTCTACCACAACCGCAGCGACCTGCCCGACCGCGACGACGTCGACTGGCGCTACCACCTGAACCTGCGCAAGGCCGACGACGGCACCATCGAATTCCTGAAGCGGCCCGTCGCGCCGTACTTCGTCCCTGTACCCGGGTTGGACGGATTGCCCAGTGGCGAAACTGAATCCATCCCGGTGCGCCAGCCCGACCTGGTCGGTGGGCAGGCGCCGGCCAGCGACGTGTCGCGCGTCGTCGACGGCACGGCCGTTCAGCCGCCGTCACCGCGGATCGCGGCCGTGCTGGCGCTTGACGAGCCGAGCGTCGACGACCTGGCCCCGTACCTCGCCGACGCCGACCCGGGAGTGCGGCGCACCGCCGTCGACGTACTGACCGAGCATCTCGCCGACGGCTACGCGCCCGCGCTGCTCGCGGCGCTGAGCGACGAGCACGTCGAGGTGCGGCGCGTCGCCGCCGATGGCGTCCGTGAACTGGTCGAGGTGCTCCCCGAACCGGGCGCCATCGAGGCCGTGTTGGACTCCGAGGACGCGATCGTGCGCAGTGTCGCGGTGTACGTGCTCAGTGCGCGGCGGGCGGGGGAGGCCGGCCAGTACCGGCACGCGCTGACCGACCGCGACCATCGGGTGCGGATCGAGGCGGTGCGAGCCCTGGTGTCCGTGGACGACGCCGCAGGAGTCGCGGCCGCGAGGACCGACGCGAACCGCGAGGTGCGCATCGCCGTCGCCAACGGTCTCGGCACCCTTGGCGCGGGCGCGGTGGCCGTGCGGACTCTCATCGACGATCTCGACCCGTTGGTGCGGGCGGCTGCGCTGGCGGCCATGGGCTCGGTCGAGTGGGGTGACGAGGACGGCAAGACCGTCGAACGTGCACTGGACGCGTCGGCCTGGCAGATCAGACAGGGTGCCGCCCGCGCGCTGGCCGGGGCGCCGTCGCCGTCGGCCGCGGTACCGCCGCTATCCCGGGCGCTGGTCGATCCGCACCTCGACGTGCGCAAGGCTGCGGTGCTGAGTCTGACCAGGTGGGCCGCCTCGGAGGCGACTGCGCGCGACGCGCTCACCGGTGCGCTCGAGGACGGCGACGCCGACGTGCGGGCATACGCCAGGCAAGCACTGGCCACCAGCGTCATGTGAGCCAGCTCACAACGAGCGTATACTTGGTCGTCTCTCCACGGAAGGGAGATGCACATGAAGAGCGCGCATCGCGATCCCGTCGATCACTCCCGGACCACGCAACAGCACGCAGGCGAATCCTTCATCGACACCCTGTGGCTACCCGGTCTCTTCCTGATCGGTCTCGGCACCGTGACGATCGCCGGCTTCATCGCGGCCACCGCCTACGGCCACCCGGAGCTCCAGCTGCCGCTCGGATTCATCGCGGGCGCACTGGTGACGGCCGGGGGCATCCTCATCGCGCTGGAACACCACCGCGTCAAGCGAGTCGAGGCGCGCTGGCTGACCGAGCACCCCGACGGGCACCCGCACCTGCGCATGTAGGTCCCTGACCTTCAGGCCCACTGTTCGGAGTTACTCCAGCGAGTCGAGGATCGCCTTCGTCGGGCGGTCCACGACGCCTTCGAACTCCGGATGCTTCTTCACGTATGCGACGACGGTCGGGCACACCGGCACGATGCGCAGTCCCTCGTCCCGCGTGGCCGCCAGCGCCTCGGCGATCACGATGGTGGCAAGCCCGCGCCCGCCGAACGCCTCGTCGACCTCGGTGTGATAGAACACCCGCTTGCCGTCACGATGGGCAAAGGCCGTGAGGCCCACGGTCTTTCCGTCGACGGCGACGGTGAACCGGCCGTCCTCCTTGGTGACGGTGACGGGCTCGCCAGTCTTGTCGGTCAGGGTCACGGCATTCCTTCCGCTGCGTACGATCGGTCCGACAGTACTCCCGAGGCGAAGGCGCGTGATGGACACCGAGCACCTGCACATCGACAAGCAATCGCCCGAGGCCTACAAGTCATTGACCGGGATCTCCACCGCCGTCATGGCAACGGCCAAGGAGGCGGGCCTGTCCCGCGAGCTCGTCGAGCTGGTCAACGTCCGGGTATCGCAGATCAACGGCTGCCCGTCGTGCCTTGAGGTGCACCATCGCCGGGCTGTCACGGCGGGCGTCACCGACAAGCAGCTCGCCACGCTGTCGGTCTGGCGCGACACCGCACTGTTCGACGACCGTGAGCAGGCCGCGCTGCGGCTCGCCGAGATCACCACGACGCTGCCCGAGCACGACACCGCCGAACGCGAATACGCCCGCGCGCGAAAGGTGCTCACCGACGACGAGCTGTCAGCCGTCATCTGGGTGGCCACCGCCATCAACGCATTCAACCGGGTGTCCATCCTGAGCAGACATCCCGTGAAGCCCTAGCCCTGCAGTTGCAGCGCTGGCGCCAAGCTCGCCACCACGTCGTGAACGCCGAACTGAATGCGGCGCTCGTCATCGAGCCACTGCACTGTCGCCGCACCGGAGAGCTGAACCGTGCGGCCGGTGGCGAAGTCGATGAACAACAGTGCGGCGGCGGGATCGACCGCAAGGTTTCCCAGGCTGTTGAACATGTTGTTGCCGGGAAAGTCAGGCCACGACAGCGCATCTGCGTCGGCGCGCACGAACCCCGCGGGTCCACCGCGATGAGACGCGTCGTTGCCGAATTCGGGATGGGTGGTGCCGAGGAAGAACGTGTCCGACGAGCGAACCTGGTCGACGTCGTCGAGCTCCAACGCGTTGCCTCGGTGGATCAGCCGGGCTTCGTGGATCTGCTCATCGGGCGACGGGAGCCGCGGATGGATGTATTGAGGGCAGTTGCCGTAGGCCTGTACGACGTCCACTTCGAAGCCGTTTTCGCCCGCGGCGCTCAACGTTCCGTTGATCCGGAGCCGACGACGGGCGGCGAAGTCCATCACGATCAGGCCGACCGGCTGGTCGCCTGGCAGTCCGTGCAGCGGATCCTCTGGGTGGGGCGTAGTCCCGATCAGTAGCCTCGACGGTGAAGCCACCGCAAGGAATCCGGCCGGACCCACCAGCGGCGCCGTCCACAGCCGGCCGTCTCGATCCCGCGCGGTGAGCGCCGCGAACGTGGCGCCTGCGAGGAACCCGGCGACGCCGGCCCGCAATCCGCCGCGCTCGACCATCGTCGACAGCCTGGCGGCCTGCCTCTGCACGCCGGCCCGACGTTGGACGGCCAACTCGCCAGAATGAAACCCCGTAGCGACCTCAGTCACGACAAGGTCAACCCCAGCGGCCTAAGCGGAATTCCCCGTGGCACCCCGCAGGCGCAGCGCCAAGCCCGTCGCCCGCACCGCACGCTTCTCGATCGCCGACCGCACCTCCTCGGCCGAGCCCACCACCCGCACCTTCGACTTGGCCCTTGTCACCGCCGTGTAGAACAACTCTCGGGTCAGCAGGCGCGACTCGACCGGTGGCATCAGCACCGTCACCTCGGCGGCTTGCGAACCCTGACTCTTGTGGATCGTCATCGCGTACATCGTTTCGAGCTCCGGCAGGCGACTGGTCGCGAACGCCCGCGGCTCGCCAGCACTGGCGATCGCGGCCCGCAGTCCGTCCCCACTGGCCACCGTCACGCCGGTATCGCCGTTGTACAGGCGCAGGCCGTAGTCGTTGGCGGTCACCAGCACCGGCCGCCCCGCATACCAATCCGACCAGATCGGCTCGCCGGTGGCCTCGGTGAGCCATCGCTCGACCTGGTGGTTCCAGTGCTGCACACCGTACGGTCCGCGCCGGTGCGCACACAGCAGCCGTTGCTCGTCGAGTGTCGCCAACGCCGCCCGGGCGTCACCGAGGACAGCGGCCTGTCGCAGTGCAAGCGCCTGCGGCAGAAGCACTTTGCGCAACGGCACCGACGGGTCTTCGTCGTCGATCCACTCGATGTGATCACCGCCGGACCGCAGCACCTCGAGTGCCGCGTCGGCGTCGCCGGTGCGGATCGCCGACGCCAGCGCGCCGATCGACTCGCCGAATCGATGCGGCGTCCGCAGGGCCACCACCGGTGAACCCTTCCCGGCGCCAAAACCGTCGACCAGATCGGCCAGCACCGCGCCGGCATCGACCGACGCCAACTGATCCGGATCGCCCACCAGCAGCAGCCGGGATTGTGGGCGCACCGCCTCGAGCAGCCGGGCCATCATGGTCAACGACACCATCGACGTCTCGTCGACCACGACGACGTCATGGGGCAGCCGGTTGCCACGGTGATGGCGGAAGCGCGACGAACTGTCGGGACGGCTACCCAACAGGCGATGCATCGTGGTGGCCTGCAGCCCCGAAAGCCGCCGCTGGTCGACCAGTTCGAGCTTGTCGATCTCGAGCTGCACCGCCTCCTGCAATCGGGCCGCCGCCTTTCCGGTCGGTGCCGCCAGCGCGATGCGCAGCCGTGACCCCGACCCCGACTGTCCGGCGAAGAGCGCCAGCAGTCGCGCGACGGTGGTCGTCTTGCCGGTGCCCGGGCCACCCGTGAGCACCGTGAGCCGTTGCGACAAGGCGATTTCGGCGGCCTCACGTTGCTCCTCGTACCCGGTGGGGAAGAGGCGCACGATGTCGGCCGCGGAATCGACTGTGTCGACTGTGTCGACGGCGCGGCGGGACACCATCGCCCGCAGGTCGTCGGCGACCTGCTGCTCCTCCCGCCAGTACCGGTCGAGGTAGAGCAGATGCTCCTGGCGGCGCAGGACGTGCGGCGCTTCGAGCAGCGGACTGGCCCACACCGCCGCCAGCCAGTCGTCGATCGCGGGCCATGGCAGGTCGGCGACGTCGACCTGGGCCTCGACCGACCGCAGATCCAGGCAGACCGACCCCGCGCGCAACCCCCGCACCACCAGGGCGACGGCGAGCATCACCCGTTCGTCGGTCTCCTTGGCCAATGCGCTCAGGCGCTGCGCGACGAGCACATCGGCCGAGTCGACGACCGAGGCGTCGTTGAACGCCGCCAGCAGACCCGTGGCCCCGACGGCCCTGCGCCAATTCGCGGTGTCGACCGGTTCGACGGACGTCACGCGGCCGCCTTCCCCGCGTCGAGCAGCTCGGACATGGCCACGATCAGCGATGCCGGAGGCTGCCAGTCGAAGACGCCTGCGGGATGGCCGTCGACCACCGGGGTGTCCGGCCCGCACATGCCGCGCACGAACAGATAGAGCACCCCACCCAGGTGGCGTTCGGGGTCATATCCCGGCTGTCGCCAGCGCAGAAAACGATGCAGCACGACGCTGTACAGCAGGGCCTGCAGCGGATAGTCGGAGTGCAGCATCGCCTCGATCAGCCGGGCCCTCTCGTAGTCGGCCGACGTCAGCGAACCGTCGCCGTCGCCGAGCCAGTTGGACTTGTAGTCGACCACCACGTAGCGGTGGTGGTCGCCGTCGTCGGAGGGGATGCGCAGCACCGCGTCGATCGACCCGTTCAGGTAACCGCGCAGCGGCTGGTTGCCCAACGCGTCACCGCTCAGCCGCTCGGCATAGGAGGCCAGCGGGTCGTCGGACGCCAGATGTTCGGCCACCAACCGTCCGACGTCCCGCAGGTGAATCCGCGGTGCGGTGGCTCCGAGGTCACCGCCCGCAAGGGGGAACTCGAAGTCCATCTCCCGCAACCGGTCTCGCAGCCCGATCTGGCGCAGTGTCAGGTTGTCGGCGAGCGGACCCAGCGGCGTGTCGTGCATCGGCACCAGTGCGGCAGCCAGGTCGGGCGCGGGAACGTCCACCGGCCACCACACCGAATGCTCGCGGACCTGCGCCTCCAACTCGGCGGTGAGATCCGACG
>NZ_JBOGDD010000381.1:0-10611 GCF_050701675.1 Mycobacterium sp.
CGCCAAGGTCGCGCGTGTGTCGAGTGTTCACAAGGACGTGCCGACGTTCACCGCTGCCGAGGTCGAGCAGCTGCGCAGATTGTTCGTGAAGGACAGGATCGGGCACGCCTGGGAGCTCGCCCTGTACGGGCTGCGGCGCGGCGAGATCGCCGGGTTGCGATGGGCAGACGTCGACCTGACGGCCAAGACGTTGGAGATCACGAACAACCGGGTATCGGCCGGCGGTACGACCGTTGAGAACGATCCTAAGTCGCAGGCGTCGCGGCGGGAACTTCCCCTACCCGAACGGCTGCTGAAGGTGCTGCGGGCCGCGAAGACTCGTCAGGCCACCGAACGGCTTGCCCTTGGCGAGCACTACGGCTCAGGTGACTACGTCGTCTGCAACGAGATCGGCGAGCCCTACAACCCGGCCGTGCTCTCGCGGTACTGGGCCGAGGCCGTCGCCGCTGCGGGGGTCCGGCACATCAAGTTGCACGGCGGGCGGCACACGGCGGCCACGCTGATGCACCTCGACGGTGTGCCCGTGGCGGTGATCGCAGCGTGGATCGGCCACTCCGATCCGACCCTGACTTTGCGGGTGTACGCGCACTCTCAGGACGAGGCTTTGAAGGCTGCTGGGACGTCGCTGGACGGTCCGAAGAAGAGTTCCATTTGAGTTGTGACCCTAGGTGACCCTGAGAGGTCGGGTCGAACGCATTCGAACGGTGTCTGACCTGGTCAGAGTGGAGCCGATGACGGGAATCGAACCCGCGTATTCAGCTTGGGAAGCTGATGTTCTGCCATTGAACTACATCGGCTGGTGGTGGTCTGAGAATTTACACCACCAGCCGATACGCTCGTCGGGTGCTGCTCTCCGATCGCGACATCAGGGCCGAATTCGCCGCCGGAAGGTTGGGGATCGACCCGTTTGACGACAGCCTGATCCAGCCGTCCAGCGTCGACGTCCGCCTCGACAACCTCTTCAGGGTCTTCAACAACACCCGCTACACCCACATCGACCCGGCTGAACGCCAGGACGAGCTGACCACCCTGGTCGAACCGGCCGAGGGGGAGTCGTTCGTCCTGCACCCTGGGGAGTTCGTCCTCGGGTCGACACTCGAACTCTGCACCCTGCCCGACGACCTCGCCGGGCGCTTGGAGGGCAAGTCGTCGCTGGGAAGGCTGGGGCTGCTCACCCACTCGACCGCCGGGTTCATCGACCCCGGCTTCAGCGGACACATCACGCTGGAGCTGTCCAACGTGGCGAACCTGCCGATCACGCTGTGGCCGGGCATGAAGATCGGCCAGCTGTGTCTGCTGAGGCTGACCAGCCCGGCCGAGCACCCCTACGGCAGCGCCAAGGTCGGGTCGAAGTACCAGGGGCAGCGCGGGCCCACCCCGTCGCGGTCCTACCAAAACTTCATCAAGCGCTGACGTCCGCGACGCGAGTAGGGTCGAACCGGAGCCCAAATCGGACGCGGCAGACGTAACGACTGCGCTGGTGATGGCGATGAAACATCAGGGCGCGCTCTTGCGTTGAGTCCCTTACGAGAAGACAATACGTAGTAGAGCTAATACTTTTGGAGGGGTTTTCGTGGACATCGTGCTTGGTGTGTCTCTGACACCAAAGACGGTGCGGTTGGTACTGGTCGAAGGCGTCAAGGGCGATGGTGCAATCGTCGATCACGACACCTTCGACGTGACGCCATCCGACGGCTCGGCAACGTCGAGCGCATCCGCCCAAGTGGTCGCGGCCGTCCTGGGAACGCTGGAGAGCGCCCGCGAGGGCGGGCACCAACTCAAGGCGATCGGCGTCACGTGGAGTGACCACGCCGAGGCCGCCGAGTTGCGCGACGCGCTGGCCGGCCATGGCATCAACGACGCGATCCTGGTGTCCGAACTCCACGCGGCAGGAGTCCTCGCCCAGACGGCCGGTCGTACGGTCGGCTACGAGAGCACCGGGCTTCTGTTCCTCGATCGCGACACCGCGACGTTGTCGGTGGTCCGCACGGACGACGGCTCGATCGTGAAGGTCCTCAGCCGCAGCCTGCACAGCACGGATGCCATGGCGGTGCTCACCGAGATGGCCTCCGCCGTCGCCGCACAGGACTCCCCGCCCCAGGGCATGTTCGTCGTCGGCTCCGGCGTCGACGTCGCATCGGTCAAGTCTCATCTGCAGGATCTCGTCGAGATCCCGGTCAACGCCCCCGAAGAGTCGGGCCTGGCCCTGGCGCGCGGAGCGGCACTGGCGGCGGCCAACGCCCCGATCTTCGACGCGTCCACCGTCGGTTTGGCCTACTCGCAGGACCCGGACGGGACGACGGCGGGCAACGACTATCCCGGCCAGGTGGGCGCGGACACCCAGATCCGCCCCGTGGGCCTCGCCACCCCGGTGGCCGCTGACATGGACTTCGTCAACGCGCCCGCGGAGGAGGGACGCAAGCCGTTCCTGCTGGTCGGCAGCGCGTTGACGTCGGTCTTCGTGATCGGGGTGATCGCCCTGGTGATCTCGCTGGCCGTCAGCATCCGGCCGACGGCCGACCAGCGTCCCGACCCTGGCCAGGCCGCCATCATTCCGAGTGCCCTGCCCCCGGCCGCCCCCGCGCCGGCGGCGGTGCCACCGCCTGCCCCAGAGGCAGCTCCGCCTGCGCCCGCACCTGAGACCATCCAGGCGCCCGTGCCGGTCGCCAAGGAGCAGCGGCAAGCGCCGCCACCCCGCACGGTCTACGTCGATCAGCAGCCCGCCGCGCAGCCGCCGCCACCCGCGGCGATTCCCGATCCACCCGCCGCGCCGCCCTTGCCGGACCCGGTTCCCGTGGTCGCTCCGCCGCCGGTCTACATCCCACCGTTGCTTCCGCGGATCTTCACGCCCCCGCAGCAGCAGTGGCCCCAGCAGCAGTACCCGCAGTATCCGCAGCAGCAGTACCCGCAGTGGCCTCAGCAGCCCCCGCAGCAGCCCCAGTGGCCGCAATCGGGTGGTGACGACGGTTGGCCGGGTCGCGGTGGACACGGCGGCGGATCGGGTAACGACGGTTGGCCGGGACGCGGTGGACACGGCGGTGGCTCGTCGAACGGCGGTGGCGGCGGCGGCTGCTTCCTGATCTTCTGCAGCGGAGGCGGTCGGCACTGAGCCGGAGTCTCCCGTCGCTCAGCTCGCCCCTGGAGTCCATTGGTCACCCAGCGTTGGTCTCCCGATCAGTGTCACTTTGCAGTTAGCTCATCGCGGCGGCCTATTCAGGCAGTATGCGATGCACTGTGTTCGGGACGGGTTACCTCGGCGCCACCCACGCCGCCGGAATGGCCGCGCTTGGCCACGAGGTCATCGGCGTCGACATCGATCCCGGCAAGGTCGCGAAACTCGCGTCGGGCGACATTCCGTTCTATGAGCCCGGGCTGCGAAAAGTCCTGCGCGAGAACCTCGATGCCGGGCGCCTGCAGTTCACCACCGACTACGACGCGGCAGCCGAATTCGCCGACGTCCACTTCCTCGGCGTCGGAACCCCGCAGAAGAAGGGCGAATACGGTGCGGATCTGCGTCACGTCCACGCGGTGATCGACACGCTGGTGCCGCGACTGCGGCGCTCGGCGGTGATCGTGGGCAAGTCGACGGTGCCGGTCGGCACGGCCGCCGAACTGTCCGAGCGGGCCCGCCGGCTCGCCCCGGCCGGGGTCGGCGTCGAGATCGCCTGGAATCCGGAGTTCCTCCGCGAGGGGTTCGCGGTCCACGACACCCTGCACCCCGACCGCATCGTCCTTGGCGTGCAAAGAGATTCACAGTGGGCGGAGGCGGCGGTCCGTGAGCTCTACGCACCCCTGCTCGACGAAGGCGTCCCGTTCCTGGTCACTGATCTGCAGACCGCCGAATTGGTCAAGGTTTCGGCGAACGCCTTCCTGGCGACCAAGATCTCGTTCATCAACGCCATCTCCGAGGTGTGCGAGGCCGTCGACGCCGACGTGACGCTGCTCGCCGACGCACTGGGTTACGACCCCCGGATCGGGAGGCGATTTCTCAACGCCGGCTTGGGATTCGGCGGCGGCTGCCTACCAAAGGACATTCGCGCGTTCATGGCGCGTGCGGGTGAACTCGGAGCGAACCACGCACTGACCTTCCTGCGAGAGGTGGACGGCATCAACATGCGTCGTCGCACCCGGATGGTCGAGCTGGCGACCAAGGCGTGCGGCGGCTCGCTTCTCGGCGCCAACGTGGCCGTTCTCGGGGCCGCCTTCAAGCCCGAGTCCGACGACGTGCGCGACTCACCCGCCCTCAACGTCGCGGGCCTGCTGCAGCTCAACGGCGCAGGAGTCAACGTCTACGACCCGAAGGCGATGGAGAATTCGCGGCGGGTCTTCCCCACGCTGAACTACTCGACATCGGTGCTCGAGGCGTGCGACCGCGCCGACGCGGTCCTGGTGCTCACCGAGTGGCAGGAGTTCGTCGACCTCGACCCGGACGAGCTTGCCGCCACCGTGCGCGCGAAAGTCGTTGTCGACGGCCGTAACTGCCTCGACGTCGCCAAGTGGCAGAACGCCGGGTGGCGGATGTACGCCCTCGGCCGCCGCATCGCCCCAACGGCGGGTGCGGTCGCGTCGTAACTTGGAGACCATGACGGTCTATGCACTGAACTTGTTCGACATCGCCAACCGGGACGAATACCTCGCCTACTCCAAGCGCTCACCCGCCGAGGTCGGCCGCCACGGGGGGCGCGTCGTCGCGCTCGGGCAGTTCCGCGAGGCCGTCCTCGGCGACGTGGAGCCGCGCAAGGTGCTCATCCTCGTCGAGTGGGACTCCAAGGAGGCGTTCGACGGCTACTGCGACGATCCGACGCTGAAGGACCTGCACGCGCACCGCGAGAACGGGTCGTCCTCCTACGTCTGGCATCTGTTCGACCGGTTGGATGATCTGCGGCCACTGCTTAAGCTCAACCCATGACGCTGCGTCAGCGCACACACTGGTTCGCCCTGCACGGGTTCATCGGCCAGCTGGCGTCGTTCGGCGCCAAGCGCGGCGAGATGCAGGGCAGGCTCATCGCGGATCCGACGGTCCGGGCCGACCCGGGTGGTTTCGCCGACGAACTCCGTGCACGCGGTCGGCTGGTCCGCGGCAGAGCGGCCTGGATGACCGCCGATCACGCCGTGGCCCATCAGTTGCTGCGCTCGGATGACTTCGCCGTCTCTCCCATCGGCAAGTCGCTGCCCCGCCCGCTGGCCTGGCTCGAGCAGCGCACCATGGTCAAGGGTCGACTCCATCCGCTGCTGCCGCCGTCGCTCCTGTCGGTCGAGCCGCCGCAGCACACCCACTACC
The DNA here is from genome assembly GCF_050701675.1 of Mycobacterium sp. Taxonomy (GTDB): domain Bacteria; phylum Actinomycetota; class Actinomycetes; order Mycobacteriales; family Mycobacteriaceae; genus Mycobacterium. The sequence goes on from NZ_JBOGDD010000381.1 coordinate 5,282, forward strand.
GCAAGACGGTGTCGTCGGTATTCACCACCAGAGCCGTTGCCGCACTGCGGGATCGGGTGCAGCAGGCCGCGGCAGCCCTGATCGACGAATTGGGCGACGGAACGGTCGGCCGAACGGTTGACATAGTCGACCGGTACTGCTCGCAACTGCCCGTGACCGTGATCGGCGACATCATCGGCGTCCCGGACCGTGAGCGGCCCCGCATCCTCGAGTTCGGTGAGCTGGCGGCGCCCAGCCTCGACATCGGACTCAGCTGGCCGCAGTATCTGCGCGTCGAACACGGGCTCGACGGCTTCAACGCGTGGCTGGCCACCCACATCCGCGGCCTTCGCGATGCCCCCGGTGACGACCTGATGAGCCAGCTGATCCTCGCCAGCGAGGGCGGCACCCGCTTGAACGACGAGGAACTGCGAGCCATCGCGGGCCTGGTGCTCGCCGCAGGCTTCGAGACGACCGTGAACCTTCTCGGTAGCGGGATCCGCATCCTGCTCGACCACGGGGACCAACTCGACATGCTGCTCGAGGCACCGGACCTGTGGCCGGGAGCCGTCGAGGAGATCCTCCGACTCGAGTCGCCGGTGCAGCTCAGTGCCCGGGTTGCGCTGGTCGACACCGAGGTCGCCGGACATACGGTCGAGGCTGGTCAACTCGTCATCCTCTACCTCGCCGGCGCCAACCGCGATCCCGAGGTGTTCACAGATCCGCACCGCTTCGACATCACCCGCGACAACGCGGGCAGGCACCTGTCCTTCTCCGGCGGCAGGCACTTCTGCCTCGGCGCTGCGCTGGCCCGTGCGGAAGGCGAGGTAGGGCTGCGAACCTTCTTCGAGCGCTATCCCGACGCCCAGCTCGCGGGGGCGGGGAGCCGCCGCGACACCCGGGTCCTGCGCGGATGGTCGACGTTGCCGATCAGGCTCGGCGAAGCGCGCGCAGCGGTACGTTCGTAACGTGGACTTCCGCGCGACGCTGCTCGAGGAGACCCGGGCCTTCGGTGACGTCGTCCGCGACGCCGACCCCAAGACCCCGGTGCCGACCTGCCCCGGCTGGAGCATGAACCAGCTGTTCAAACACGTGGGCCGAGGTCATCGCTGGTCGGCGCAGATCGTCGCCGAACGCCGTCTCGCGCCGCTCGATCCCCGCGAGGTCCGCGACGGGAAACCGCCCGAGGACCCCGACGCCGCGATCGACTGGCTGAATCGGGGCGCGCAGCTGGTCATCGACGCCGTCGACCACGTCGGGGCCGACACCAGAGTGTGGACTTTCAACGGGCCGCGTCCAGCGGGTTGGTGGATCCGCAGGCGCGTGCACGAGGCCACGGTGCACCGCGCCGACGCCGTCCTGGCACTCGGCGGCGAGTTCCAGCTGCCGTCGGAACTGGCGGCTGACGCCGTCACCGAATGGATCGACCTGGCCACCGTCTCGGCGAATCTTCACCAACCGCCGCTGCGGCGCGGGCTGACCTTGCATCTGCACGCCACCGACGATGGTCTCGGACCGACCGGGGAGTGGACGATCACCCACGACGAGGACGGCCTGAACTGGTCGCACGACCACACCAAGGGGGAAGCCGCCGTGCGGGGCAGTGCGGTCGACCTCCTGTTGGCGCTGACCGGTCGCCGCTCCGCCGCCGACGCAGGCATCGAGGTAATCGGCGACGCCGGCATCTGGGATGCCTGGCTGAGCCAGACCTCGCTCTAAGCTGCCTCCATGCGTGGGATCATCTTGGCAGGCGGATCAGGCACGCGGCTGTATCCGATCACCATGGGCGTCAGCAAGCAATTGCTTCCGGTCTACGACAAGCCGATGATCTACTACCCGCTGTCCACGTTGATCATGGCGGGCATTCGTGACATCCAGATCATCACGACCGCGCACGACGCACCCGGCTTCCACCGACTGCTCGGCGACGGGTCGGACTTCGGGGTGAACCTGAGCTACGCCGTGCAGGATCAGCCCGACGGGCTGGCGCAGGCATTCGTCATCGGCGCCGACCACATCGGCAATGACACCGTCGCACTGGTGTTGGGAGACAACATCTTCTACGGCCCTGGACTGGGCACCAGCTTGAGACGCTTCGAAAACGTCAGTGGCGGTGCGATCTTCGCATACTGGGTGGCCAACCCGTCGGCGTACGGCGTGGTCGAATTCGCCGAGGACGGCAAGGCCACGGCGCTGGAGGAGAAGCCGGCCAAACCGAAGTCGCAGTACGCGGTGCCAGGGTTGTACTTCTACGACAACGACGTCATCGAGATCGCGAAGTCACTGAGCAAGTCGGCGCGAGGCGAGTACGAGATCACCGCCGTCAACCAGACCTACCTCGACCAGGGCAGGCTCAACGTCGAGGTGTTGGCGCGCGGAACCGCATGGCTCGACACCGGCACGTTCGACTCGCTGCTCGACGCCGCCGACTACGTTCGCACCATCGAACGGCGCCAAGGGCTCAAGATCAGCGTGCCAGAGGAAGTCGCGTGGCAGGTCGGCTTCATCGACGACGATCAACTGGCGGCTCGCGCTCACACGCTGCTCAAGTCGGGTTACGGCTCGTACCTACTGGATTTGTTGAAGCGGTAGACGCCGAAGCTGCGGGGGTCGCCAGCACGGCGGCGATACCCGTGGTCAAGGGCACCGACAACGCCAGCGCGATGCCGCCCACCGCGGACCGCGCGATCTCGATGGCGACACTCTCGCTGGTCAACACGTCGCCCAGCGATCTGTTCGCCACGCTGAAGAGCAGTAGCAGCGGCAACGCACTACCCGCGTACGCCAGCACCAGGGTGTACACGGTGCTGGCGATGTGATCGCGGCCCACCCGCATCGCCCCGACGAAGATCGCCCTGCGGGAGGCACCGTGCTCGGCGATCTCGAACGCCGTCGAGGCCTGCGTGACGGTCACGTCGTTGAGTACGCCGAGCGATCCGATGATGAACCCGGCCAGGAGCAGTCCGGTGATCGAGACGTTGCCGAGGTAGGCGGCCACCTCGTTGTTCTGGTCCTCCGAGAGTCCGGTGAGGTGTACCAGTTCTATTGCCGCCCAGGACAACACGCCCGCGAGCAGCAGCGCAGAGAGGGTGCCCAGTAGGGCGGCGCTGGTCCGCAGACTCACCCCGTGCGCGAGATAGATGACGGCGTACAGGATGGCGCCCGACGCGACAAGGGAGACGGGAACCGCTGGCGCCCCGTCGCGCAGCGCAGGCAACAGGAACACCATCAGGACCGCGAACGCCACCACGATGCCGACGAGCGCGCGGAGTCCCCGCCAGCGGGCCACCGCGACGACCACCACGGCGAACGTCGCGGCCAGGATCGCCAGCGGCCACGATCGTTCGAAGTCGAAGAACGCGTACGACGTGGTCCCGTTCTGGTCGACCTGCCTGCTGATGCGGACGTCGTCGCCGACGGCGAGGCTCGGCTGGCCGGGCCCGCCGCTGAACTCCAGGAGCGTGTTGGCGCCCTTGTTGGGTCCCGAGCCGATCTGCACCAGCGTCTGCACGCACTGCCCATTGCCCGGGGGCGCCTCGACGGGGGCGGCCGTGAGTACGCCACCCGCCGAAGGGCTGCCGCACGGCGCAGCGGAACTGGACAGCACGTGACCGGATTCGGTGGTGACCGCCCCGCCCTCTGCGTTCTGGAGCGGGAGCGGGATGTCGACGCTCTGGTGACTGGGCCACAACAGGGTCATGCCCGCGATGATGGCCACGCCCATCGCGATCAGCAGGCCGACGACGATCTTGGCCGCCAGCGGCCCAAGCGGTGCCGGATCCGAGGACAGTGAGTGCGAGTGCGCCACTGGCACAGGGTAGAGGGGTGGGCTGGTGTGTTACTGCGGGCTGGGGGTCCCCCCGCTTGCGGGGGAGAGCGGGAGCGACCGGGGGATGTTACTGCCGGTAGCTGGCGAGGAAGTTCCCGAGCCGTTCGATCGCGTTGGAGAGGTCGCGGGCCCATGGCAGCGTCACGATCCGCAGATGGTCCGGTGCGGGCCAATTGAAGCCGGTGCCCTGCACCACCAGAATCTTCTCCTGCAGGAGCAGGTCGAGCACCAACTGCTCGTCGTCCTGGATGTCGTGCACTTCGGGATCGAGTCGAGGAAACGCATAGAGCGCACCCGCGGGCTTGACGCAGGAGACGCCTGGGATCTCGTTGAGCTTGGCCCAGGCGACGTCACGCTGTTCCAGCAGTCGCCCGCCGGGAAGCACCAGGTCCTCGATGCTCTGATGCCCGCCAAGGGCCACCTGAATGGCGTGCTGCGCGGGCACGTTCGGGCACAGCCGCATGTTCGACAGGAGGTTGATGCCCTCCAGGAAGCTGGCGGCGTGCTCCTTGGGTCCGGTGATGGCCAACCAGCCCGCGCGGTATCCGGCCACGCGGTATGCCTTGGACAGTCCGTTGAACGTCAGGCACAGCTGATCGGGCGCGACCGACGCCATCGCGATGTGCTCCGTGTCGTCGTAGAGGATCTTGTCGTAGATCTCGTCGGCGAGGATCAACAGCTGGTGCTTGCGGGCCAGTTCGGCGATCTGCTCGAGGTTCTCGCGGCTGTAGACCGCACCCGTCGGGTTGTTCGGGTTGATCACGACGAGTGCCTTGGTGCGGTCGGTGATCTTCGACTCGAGGTCGGCGACGTCCGGCATCCAGCCCTGGGTCTCGTCGCAGAGGTAGTGCACGGGCGTGCCGCCCGCCAGCGCCGTCGACGCCGTCCAGAGCGGGTAGTCCGGCGCCGGGATGAGCACCTGGTCACCGTTGTCCAATAGCGCCTGCAGCGTCATGGTGATCAGTTCGGAAACACCGTTGCCGAGGTAGACGTCGTCAACGTCGAGGCGCGGGAAACCCTCCACCAGTTCATATTTGGTGACTACCGCGCGGCGGGCCGAGATGATGCCCTTCGAGTCCGAGTAGCCCTGGGCGTACGGAAGCGCCTGGATCATGTCGCGCATGATCACGTCGGGCGCCTCGAAGCCGAACGGCGCGGGGTTGCCGATGTTCAGCTTCAGGATGCGGTGCCCCTCGGCCTCCAGCCTGGCCGCGTGATCGTGCACCGGGCCGCGGATTTCGTAGAGGACGTCCTGCAGCTTCGTGGACTGCGCGAACGTGCGCTGCGGCGGCTGATGGCCGGTGTGCCAGGGCAGCTGGTGGGTACTCACGTCGTTCATCGTCTCACCCCCGTCCAGTGGTTTTGGGTCGCCGTCAGCGTTTGCCCGGACGACGCACTCCCGGTGCGATGCCGAGGCCCTTCACCGGCGGTTCGGGCTTGGCGGGTTCGGCGGACGCCTTGGGTTCGGTGGCCGACTCGTCGGCGGAGTCACCGTTGGACGGTTCGGCCTTCGGCGGCGCCG
>NZ_JBOGDD010000382.1:0-7542 GCF_050701675.1 Mycobacterium sp.
CGGCACCGGTCTCGGCCTGGCGATCGTCGCGGCGATCGTCGCCGATCACCACGCCTACATTCGCATCCGCGACAATCAGCCGCGCGGGGCGCGCATCGTCATCGAGTTCCCGCTGCGGCAGCCGAACCGCATGCGCGCCGTCGGTATTGCGTGAACAGCCTGCGCCACAGAGGAACACCGATGGACACAGATCGGATCACCTGCCCGAGACCCCTGCCGCGCTCATCAAGTGCGTTTATCTGTGTTCATCTGTGTTCATCTGTGGCCAGGTTCTGTCGGGCGTCGAGGAGGCTCACATGGCAACCGTGCTGGTAGTCGACGACGAGGGCGATATCCGCTCGTCACTGCGTGGCGTGCTGGCGGACGAGGGGTTGCGCGTGCTGGTCGCCGAGGACGGCGGGCGGGCGCTGACGCTGGTGCGCAGCGAGCGACCGGAGCTGGTGCTGCTCGACGTCTGGATGCCCGAGGTGGACGGCATCGAGCTGCTGCGCCGCCTGCAGGAGGAGCCCGACCGGCCGCAGGTGATCATGATCTCGGGCCACGGCAACATCGAGACCGCCGTGCAGGCGACCAAGCTCGGCGCCTTCGACTTCATCGAGAAACCCTTCTCGATCGACGCGCTGCTGCACGTCGTCAACCGCGCCCTCGAGCACCGCGCGCTGCTCGACGGCGCGCAGGCGCGCGGCACGGCGGAGCCGGTGCGCCCGAGTGCGAACGGCTCAGCCGGCGCGCACCGCCGCCGGCCGCAATACACCGTCGGCCGACCGGTGATCGCCAGCGGCCACGGCCTGCACACCGGCATCAAGTCCGGGCTCATCCTGCATCCCCTGCCGGTCGGCCGCGGGCTGGTGTTCGAGAACCTGACCACCGAGGCGACCGTGCCGGCGCACCTCGACTACGTCGACTCCACCGGCTACGCCACCACGCTGCACGCCGGCGGCATGACGGTCGGCACCGTCGAGCACCTGCTCGCCTCCCTGCACGCCTACGGCATCACCAATGCGCTGATCAAAGTGCAGGCCGAGGTGCCGGTGATGGACGGCTCGGCGCAGACCTTCTGCCAGCTGCTCGAACAGGCGGGCGTCGAGGAACAGGGCGGCAGCGTCGACGAGATCGTCATCGATCGGACCCTGCGCGTCGGCGGCGACGGCCCCGACGACGAGTCGATCACCATCGAGCCCGCCGACGAGCTCAGCATCTCGTACACGCTGGTCTATCCGCATCCGGTCGGCCGCCAGGAGTACACCTACGTGCACCGCGGACCGCAGTCGTTCAGCACCGAGGTCGCCCCGGCCCGTACCTTCGGCTTCGTCAAGGACATGAAAGCCATGGCGGCGATGGGCCTGGCGAGCGGCGGCCGTCTCGACAACTGCATCCTGATCGACGACGAGAAGATCGTGAACACGACGCTGCGCTTCCCGAACGAGTTCGCGCGCCACAAGATCCTCGACGTGATGGGCGACTTCTACCTGCTCGGCCGCCCGATCCGCGGCCGCATCACCGCCCGCATGACCGGCCACGGCGACAACATCGCGCTGCTGCGCAAGGTGCGCGAGGCCTACGGCGGCTGATCAGGCTGGCGCGCCCTCCGCCGCGACGATCAGGCATTCGCCCAGCACGGCCGGCAGGAACGGCCGCGACAGCGGCAGCGCGATCTGGATCCCGGCCGGGGCGCCGGCAATGGGCGCGGCGGATCGACCGGCAGGCCTGGACCGGAGCTTCGAGCGACAACCGGTCGGTGGTCCGCCCGTCGTCGAGGGTCCCGTCTAGGTCGATGCCGTGGCGCCGGACGAGGCGGACGATGCACCGCCGCACCGACGCCAGCAGGCGCGCGACCTCGACGTCGGTCGGCGGCAGCAGCGCCGGGATGAACCGTTGTGAACCGCCGGACTGCTCTTCGAATACGCCCTCGGCCACCAAGGAGTGGAAGTGCACGTTGGTGTTCAGCGCCGATCCGCACCGCTGAATCGCGGTCACGGCACCGCCGCGGCCCTCGATCCCCTGCTCGCGCGTCCGGCGCCGCTCAACGCGGAGCACCGCGCGCACGAACACCGCCAGCACGGCGCGGCAGACGGGCTATCCGCCCGATACTTCGTCGCTATGTCGAGTTCGCAGCTAATACGGGCTATCCGCCTACCATCCGGGGTGCCGGTGCGCCGTGGCGCTGGAGTTTGTCACCGCATGATGCGCGACGCCAACGCGCTGTGAGGTGCGCGCGTGAGTCACGCGGCCGCATCGTCGGCCGTGGTCATCACAACCGACGGCCGGAAGGTCGTGCTCGATCGACACATGAGTCTGATCGGCTGATCCACTGGTCGAGCTGCGCGGTGCCGCGCACGGCCTGACTGCGTACTCGATCGAGTTCCACATGCGTGGGCGGCACGTCACCGGTAAGGTGCAGGCGCCGAAGCCGCCGCCGGTGCGGCAGGTGGAACGGTCACTCTAGCCGCCGCCGGCGCGACAGTGGAGCGGTCGCTATGATGCTGCTATCGTTGGACGATGGATCTCAGCGGGATTCGGACTCCATGCCCCGGATGCGGCAGAGAGTTCATCGGCGTGTTTCCCGTCATCTGCCCAGAGTGCTCGTTCGCAGTCGACACCCTGGCCGGGGCCGGGACGAGCGCGTTCCAACTAAAGAAATGGGGCAAGCACACGGATCTCATCTCTGGGCGCAACGTCCAATTGTACGACGGCGGCACGGTGAACGCGTCGTTCGATCTCCGTGGCCTGGCGAAACTGTCCGACCTCGTGCGATTCACGCTGATGTTCGGAGATCGGGCGACGCTTCCTAGCCGCCGCTACGCCAATCCAGCCATATTCGCCTACATCCCTGAGCCAATCGGAGCGGGAACCGTGCTGCATCAAGTCGGCACGATCGCCTGTTCAGGTATCTGCGTCGTGTCGCCGCAGAGCATTGAATTTCGCCACGCCTTTCCCGTCGTGGCGGAATGGGTTGACCAGAAGTACGGCCACGACCCAGGCGGAGGCTGCCGACTATGCTCGGCGCCGACTGCCTTCGCGCAGCCCGTGTGCGGACGATGCTACAATGACATCGGTGGCGACTGGAGCCGCTTGGTCAGGGTTCGGTAGAAGGACGCGAGATACGCCCGTGGAGTGGATGTTCGGAAAATCAATGTCACTGGCCGATTGGAGCCTCATCGTCACGATCGTCAGCGTGCTCAGCACGGCGACGATCGGCGCGATTGCGACGTACATTGCCCGCCAGCAGAGCCGAACGCATCGAGAAAATCTCCGCCTCGCCCTCTACGACCGGCGTATGGCTGTGTACCGTGCCCTGCAGGATCTATTGCTGGCCGTCGTCACGGAAGCCGACTTGAAGTTGGAGCCGCTGTCGAAATTTGCAATCAATACGGCTGACAGCACCTTCCTGTTTGGATCCGACATCACCAACTATTTGGCCGAGGTTCGGAGCGTCGCCACCCAACTGCGCGCGACGAATGCAAAGCTTTCACATAACGCGGGCTATCCCGCGGGAGCCGACCGTTCGAAAGTGGTCGAAGACAACCATGACGCGCTGACGTGGATCTCAGAGCAAGTTGAGGAGGCTCCCCGCCGGTTCGCCAAGTACCTCAGCTTCAGCGATCTCTACGGAAAACTCTGATTCCAGCGGCGTCACTCGCTCGACCTTGGGGGAGCCGGAAACCCCGCGTCCCGTTCTTGGCAGACGCCGCGGCGGCATCGAAGGGCCGCCGCGGCGCCGCAGGTCAGTCTTCCTTGCGAACGCCCTTGAACGGGCGATCGTCAGCCTTCTGATCAATGAAGCGACCGCTGTTGGTGTCACGCTTCGTCCAACGGTCGTTCTGCGGGTTGTACGTCTGTGACCGATCGCGCACCGCGCCGTTGCGGTGGCCGTCGCCCTTGGGGGGACTAGTTGCCATCAGTCATCGTCCTTTCTGACTTGTGCCTACAGGTTGTTCTGCAGCCATTGGCCGGCATCTGCCTGGAGACCTTGCCAAGCCCCATCGCGCCCGACGCGAGTGACGATGAGACGGTCGTCGCGATCGAGATGCGGCTGCAGATAGCTGCGGATCTGCTCCGCGTTCAGCTGCGTGGAAACGAACCACGTTGAGTCGACGCCGTGGCACCAGCCTGCGAAATTGCGAAGCGCTTCGTACAGGCCCTTGTAGTCCTGATTCGGGCGCCGGAGATCATAGGTGATCATGTACACGTTGTGCATTCGTGGATCCTCGTGTTCGAGTAACCGCCTGAATGCGTCAGGCGCGCGCTTGCGCGTCATCCCTACTTGATGCAACACGGGTATGCCTGCATAGTCGCCCTCCGCAGTGCCCCTACGCGCGCACTTTTTTGTTGACGGGCCGAGGCGAATGCAATAGGCGACGGGTTGTCTAGGCACGTCGGCCCTATTCGTAGGCGCCCGTGGGGAGAGCGAGAGGGCGCCACCCTTTCCTGAAGGGTGGCGCCCCGTCGCGATCCCTCTGTGAATGGCTAGTGATCTGCTGTGCGGTTGCCGCCGATCTGCAGACCCCACAGCCCGTAGTGCCTGCAAGCCCGCTCATACCACGAGATATAGGGCGGTCAAGTTTTTTTTCATCGGGTGACGAGCCCAACCTCTTAAGAAGATTACCTTTTTTGACTTGACAGTGCGGTGGCATAAACAGCGCACCGGCCACCGCCCGAGCGGCCCGATGGAGGCATCCATGCTGGATCGCAATCGGATCGGTGGCTGGATCGCAGTAGTCGCGATGGGGCTGGTGGGCAGCGCGGAGGCCGCCGATCCGGCGGCCAAGTGCCAGCGGCGAAGCTGAAGCAGACCGGGAAGTACGGGCTCTGTCGGCTGAAGGCGGAAGCCAGAGCGGTCACGCGCGGATCGGCCGGCGGTCTGCCGGCGGCGCTGGCGAAGTGCGACGCCACGCTCTCAACCAAGTGGGCGACCGTGGAAGGCAGGGCCGGCGGCGCATGTCCCACCGGTGCCGACGCCGGGCGGCTGCAGCGGCTGGCGATCGATTTCTCTGGCGTCGCCACGCTGCAGCTCGCCGGGGCGCGCTTCGTCAACAATGGCGATGGCACTATCACCGACACGCAGACGAGAACCGAGCGGTGATCGAGAAGATCTGGTACACCTCGGTCTGCCGGTCGATCCGCCGCGCCCAGCGCCGGCGCGCTCGACCGCGTGGCTCCCGGGCGTGCTCTCCGGCCTCGCCGAGGCCGGCAGCCAGTGGTCCGACTGACCAAGCAACCCGCCCAGCCGCCTGCGCCGTAACGCTGGCGTCGCCCAGCTTCGCCCGGCCGCCCCTTTCCGAGTGCACTCGACTGCCTTTCGGGCTTGACCGCCGCGATTCGCACGCACTATCGATGCAGGCTGAGCGGGGGCGTCAGTGATGGACCGAGCCCAAAGGCACACCGGAATCTGTCGGCCACCGGGCCACCGGCCACCCGACGGCCTCGCAGCACCTGTCCGAGATCCTCTTCATGCTGATCCTCATGGAGCTGTATCGGCTCCTCATCTTCGATCTGCGCGAGCACCGCGTCTCCGTCGCGCTGGCGGTCGAGGTCGCCCGGTTCAGCACGCTGCGGGAGGTAATGCTGCGTGGTGCGCATGACTTCGAATGGTCGCGGTTGATGTCGCTGAGCGTCCTGCTGTTGGTGCTGGGCGCGCTGCTGGCGACGGAGCGCTGGATGGGACTGAAGCGCAACGAGGTGCTGGAAAGCGATGTCCGGTGAGCACGATCTACGCGGCGTGGCGTTCCCCAAGCTCGACGAGTCGCAGCTGACGATCCTGGACGGCTGTCCCCTCACCCGCCAGGCTCGCTATCGGGCCGGGCAGACACTATTCCGCGTCGGCGACCGCGACTGCACCTTCTTCGTCATCAAATCCGGCGAGGTCGAGATCGTCGATGAATCCGTCGATCCGCCGCGAACGATCGCGGTGCACGGCCCCGGCGAATTCACCGGCGACGTCGCGCAGCTCATCGGCACGCCGGCGCTCGTCACCGCCATCGTCCGGGTCGACAGCGACGTGTACGCCGTCTCGCCCGACGCGCTCCGGGAGATCCTCAACGCCCACGTCGAGCTCGGCGACATGATCCTGCAGGCCTTCATCGCGCGCCGCCATCTGTTGCGCGAGGGAGTCGTCTACACGGGCGTGCGCGTCATCGGATCGCGCTATTCGCCCGACACGCTGCGGGTCCGCGAGTTCCTCGCCGGCAACCGCATCCCGTTCACCTGGATGGACCTGGAGACCGAGCCGCAGGTGATCCAGTTACTGGCGCAGTACGGCGTCAGCCAGAGCGACACGCCCGTCGTCGCCTGGGGCCGCAACCTGATCTTGCGCAATCCGTCCGACCGGCAGCTCGCGGAAGCGCTCGGTCTGCGCCGGCCGCTGCGCGATCTGCTCTACGACCTGGTGGTCGTCGGTGCCGGTCCCGCGGGCTTGGCGGCGGCGGTCTACGGCGCCTCCGAAGGGCTGCGCACCGTCGTCCTCGAGCGCGCCGCTCCCGGCGGACAGGCGGGACGCAGCATGCGCATCGAAAACTACCTCGGGTTTCCCACCGGGATCACCGGGGCCGAGTTCGCCGAGCGGGCGGTGATCCAGGCCAACAAGTTCGGTGCACAGTTGCCCGTCGCCATGCCGGTCGTGGGCCTCACCTTCGACCACGGCTATCCGATCGTCCAACTCGACGACCAGGAAACGGTGGCGGGCAAATGTCTCCTGATCGCCACCGGGGCCGAATATCGGCGGCTGGAGGCGAAGAATTGCGAGGCCTTCGAGGGACGCGGTCTGTACTACGCCGCCACGCAGATCGAAGCGCAGATGTGCGTGGGGTCGGAGGCGGTCGTGATCGGCGGCGGCAACTCTGCCGGCCAGGCGGCCGTCTTCCTCGCCGGCCAGGTGCGCAAAGTCTACCTCGTCATTCGTGGCCCGAGCCTCTCCAAGGACATGTCCACCTATCTCGCTCGCCGCATCGAGCAGAACCCGAAGATCGAGGTGTTGCTCAATACCGAGGTCGAGGAGATGGACGGCGACGGCCACCTCGGATCGGTCACGCTGGTCAACCGCACGACCGGCGACGCCCGCACGATTCACACGCCGGCCGTCTTCAGCTTCATCGGCGCGCTGCCGCGCACCGACTGGCTGCCGCCGGAGATCGAGAAGGACGAGAAGGCGTTCGCGCGCACCGGACCCGAGCTCGCGCGCTCGTCGCAGTGGACGCTCCAGCGACAGCCGTTCCTGCTCGAGACCAGCTGCCCGGGCGTGTTCGCCGCGGGCGACGTGCGCTCCGGCTCCATCAAGCGCGTCGCCTCGGCGGTCGGAGAGGGCGCGATGGCCGTCCAGTTCGTACACGCATATCTCGGGTCCAAGCGTTCGTGATCGGGGTCTTGCCGGAAGGCTTGCGTCGCGGCCGGCGACCTTGCAGGAGCGGGCCGCAGCGGGCCGTCGGCTCCGAACCGCGTGCGGCTGTAGGTCTGCACGCCGATGAAGTCGTCGGCGCGCGCCGCGTCCAGAAATCCGTCGAAGCTCACTGACAGCGCCTCGTCCCGACGGGCTTCGCCGCCCGGCAC
>NZ_JBOGDD010000383.1:0-6003 GCF_050701675.1 Mycobacterium sp.
GGACTGGATCGCCGATGTGGTCCGATTCGTCGCCAACCGACGTCGGGGCGCCCTTGCTGCCCGATGAGCGCTCGTCGGCGAATGAGCGCCTTCCGGCGCGTCCACGCGGACCGATTACTGAAATGACAAGTGGCACATGACATTACCGTTGCTAGGCCCGATGAGCCTTTCGGGTTTCAAGAGTCCGTGGTTCTTGCTGTTCCTCCTCGTCGTGCTCGCCCTGGTCGCCCTGTACGTCATCGTGCAGGTGACGAGGCAGAAGCGAATGCTGCGCTTCGCCAACATGGAACTGCTGGAGAGCGTGGCGCCCAAGCGGCCTGCCCGCTGGCGGCACCTGTCCGCCGTGCTGCTCGTGCTCTCACTCGTCCTGTTCACGGTCGCCATGGCCGGACCCACCAATGACGTCCGGATACCGCGCAACCGCGCCGTGGTGATGCTGGTGATCGACGTCTCGCAGTCGATGCGCGCCACCGACGTCGCACCCAGCAGGCTGGCCGCGGCCCAGGAGGCCGCCAAGCAGTTCGCCGACCAGCTGACCCCAGGCATCAACCTCGGTCTGATCGCCTACGCGGGCACCGCCACCGTGCTCGTCTCGCCAACCACCAATCGCGACACGACCAAGGCTGCCATCGACAAGCTTCAACTTGCGGATCGCACCGCGACCGGTGAGGGCATCTTCACCGCCCTGCAGGCCATCGCGACCGTCGGCGCGGTCATCGGCGGCGGCGACAAACCGCCTCCTGCGCGCATCGTGCTGATGTCGGACGGCAAGGAGACGGTGCCGTCGAACCCCGACAACCCGAAGGGCGCATACACCGCCGCCCGCACGGCCGACGACCAGGGCGTACCGATCTCCACCGTCTCCTTCGGCACCAAGTACGGCTACGTCGAGATCAACGACCAACGCCAACCGGTGCCGGTCGACGACGAGATGCTGCAGAAGATCGCGGAGTTGTCCGGCGGTAACGCATACACCGCATCGAGCCTGGAGCAGCTCAAGGCGGTGTTCACCTCGCTGCAGGAACAGATCGGGTACGAGACCATCAAGGGCGACGCCAGTGTGGGGTGGCTCAGGCTCGGTTCGCTGGTGCTGGCGTTTGCGGCACTCGCCGCCCTCCTGATCAACCGCCGTTTGCCCGGCTGATTTCCAGCTCAGCCGGGCGAGACGATAGGTTGGCGGGCATGCCTGAGTTCGTTTCGCGCTCCGTACTCGTCACCGGCGGCAACCGCGGCATCGGTCTGGCTATCGCTCAGCGGCTGGCTGCCGATGGACACAACGTCGCAGTGACACACCGTGGTTCGGGCGCGCCCGAAGGCCTCTTCGGCGTCGAGTGCGACGTCACCGACAACGACGCCGTCGACCGCGCCTTCACGGCGGTGGAGGCGCACCAGGGTCCCGTCGAGGTGCTGGTGTCCAACGCAGGCATCTCCGCGGACGCCTTCCTCATCCGGATGACGGAGGAGAGGTTCGAGAAGGTCATCGACGCCAACCTCACCGGGGCGTTCCGGGTGGCCCAGCGCGCATCGCGCAGCATGCAGCGCAAGCGGTTCGGCCGGATCATCTTCGTGGGGTCGGTCTCCGCCAGCTGGGGCATCGGCAACCAGGCCAATTACGCGGCCTCCAAGGCGGGTCTGATCGGCATGGCCCGCTCGATCTCCAGGGAGCTGTCGAAGGCAGGCGTCACCGCCAACGTCGTGGCCCCTGGCTACATCGACACCGAGATGACCCGCGCGCTGGACGACCGGATACAGGCGGGCGCGCTGGAGTTCATCCCCGCCAAGCGAGTCGGCACCGCCGCCGAGGTCGCGGGCGCGGTCAGCTTCCTGGCGTCCGAAGATGCGAGTTACATCGCGGGCGCAGTGATCCCCGTCGATGGCGGCATGGGCATGGGCCACTAAGCATTTCGTCACGAGTAAAGGACTTTTCATGGCAGGGTTTCTCGAAGGCAAGCGCATCCTCGTCACGGGGATCATCACCGATTCCTCGATCGCATTCCACATCGCGCGGGTGGCGCAGGAGGCGGGCGCCGAGCTGGTGCTCACCGGTTTCGACCGGATGAAGCTGATCCAGCGCATCGCCGACCGGTTGCCGAACCCGGCGCCGCTGCTGGAACTCGACGTGCAGAACTCCGAGCACCTCGCGAGCCTGGCGGATCGCGTCACCGAGGTGATCGGGGAGGGCAACAAGCTCGACGGCGTCGTGCACTCGATCGGCTTCATGCCGCAGACCGGCATGGGGATCAACCCGTTCTTCGACGCACCGTACGAGGACGTCGCCAAGGGCATTCACATCTCCGCGTACTCGTACGCCTCGCTGGCCAAGGCCGTGCTGCCGATCATGAACTCCGGCGGCGGCATCGTCGGCATGGACTTCGACCCGACCCGCGCGATGCCTGCCTACAACTGGATGACCGTCGCCAAGAGCGCACTGGAGTCGGTGAACCGTTTCGTGGCGCGTGAGGCGGGCCAGTACGGCGTGCGTTCGAATCTCGTTGCCGCGGGCCCGATCCGGACACTGGCCATGAGCGCGATCGTCGGCGGCGCACTCGGCGAAGCGGCAGGCGATCAGATGAAGCTCCTCGAGGAGGGCTGGGACCAGCGTGCCCCACTTGGTTGGAACATGAAGGATCCCACCGCCGTCGCGAAGACGGTGTGCGCGTTGATGTCCGACTGGCTGCCCGCAACCACCGGCACGATCGTCTATGCCGACGGCGGCGCAAGTACCCAATTGCTCTGATGGAGTTCGAGGCGCTCCTGCTGCTGTCCTTCGGCGGGCCCGAGGGGCCCGAGCAGGTGCGCCCGTTCCTGGAGAACGTCACCCGCGGGCGCAACATCCCACCCGGGCGTCTTGACGACGTCGCCGAGCACTACCTGCACTTCGGCGGGGTCTCGCCGATCAATGGCATCAACCGCGTCCTGATCGAGCAGATCGAGACGGAACTCGCCGACCGCGGCAGCGGCATGCCCGTCTACTTCGGCAACCGCAACTGGGAACCGTACGTCGAGGACGCCGTCAAGCAGATGCGCACGGACGGGATCCGTCGTGCGGCCGTGTTCACCACATCGGCCTGGGGCGGTTACTCGGGCTGCACCCAGTATCAAGAGGACATCGCCCGAGCACGTCTCGCGGTCGGGCCGGATGCGCCCGAACTCGTCAAACTGCGGCAGTACTTCGACCACCCGCTGTTGATCGAGATGTTCGCCGACGCGATCGCCGAAGCCGCCGCGAGCCTCCCCGAGCACCTGCGTGACGATGCCCGGCTGATCTTCACCGCACACTCGATCCCACTGCGGGCGGCGTCGCGCTGCGGGCCGGGCCTGTACGCCGATCAGGTTGCCTACTCGGCAAGCCTGGTGGCGGCGGCCGCGGGTTACGTCGACTACGACCAGGTCTGGCAGTCGAGATCGGGTCCGCCGCAGGTGCCGTGGCTGGAGCCCGACGTATCGGACCACCTCGCCGCACTGGTGGCCGATGGCACCGAGGCCGTCATCGTCTGTCCGATCGGTTTCGTCTCCGACCACATCGAGGTGGTCTGGGATCTCGACAACGAACTCAGCGAGCAAGCCCATGCGGCGGGGGTCGCGTTCGCTCGTGCGACGACGCCGAACGCACAGCGGCGCTTCGCCCGGCTGACGGTCGACCTGATCGACGAACTGCGCGAGGGACGGGACCCGGCCAGGGTGCTCGGCCCGCGACCGGTTCCCGGCTACGGATTCAGCGTCGACGGATCGCTGTGCACACCCGATTGCACTAGCGACGCCAGGCCGACTGCAGGATCGCGTTGACCGCGGCCAGCCGCGCAGACCGCACCACGCCGGCCAGCGGTCGAAGGGCGTCGTTCGCGATCTGCATCTCCGATGACGACTGAAGGCCGATCGGCATGAGCCCGGAACTCACCGTGATGATCGCATCGACGTGGGCGGCGTTCTCCAACACCCGTAGCGCGCGCTCCGGCGCGTGATCGGGCGGGCGGTGCAAGCGCGCCGACTCGAGGACCTGCTCGACCAGACCCCGCGGATCGGCGACGTCGGTGGCCGTCATCCCCGCCCGTAGAGTGCCAAGCGCGTCGGCGGCCGAGCGAACGGCGGCGCGCAGCTCATACTCGGCATGACCGAGATCCAGGTGCTCGCTCACCGGCACCACCGGCAGGGAGTAGACGGTCCACGCCAGGGCAACCGGCTCCGGATAGTGGTCGGTCGACTCGTCGTCGGTGTGGTCGTAATCGGGATCGCTCTCGTCGTACGCGAACTCCGGAACCAGGCCGATTGCGCCCGTCCCGCCGTTCGAAACCGTGAGGGCCTCACCCGCCGAGATCGCGTCGACGGTGAATTGTGTGCCCGCCGCGAGCCCGCGGACGTCGCCAGGGATGGGCAGCGCCACGCCGATCGCGGGTTCGCTGGCGGGCGGACCGGCCGCCGTGCGCAGCGTCTGCAACATCGACACGGCTCCCGCGTCCGTGAGATCCGGCCAGGGCAGCCCGGTTCGGCCCGCAGCGACGGAGTCATACGCAGTCACGGAATGCCTTGGCGCCCATAGTGACAATGCATCCAGGACGTCGTCAGGGGCGGCAACGCCCGCAAGCCAGGCGTTGGCCCATACCGACAGAGAAACGCTGGGGCACCACATGATGCACGCAGTGTAGTTGTTGGCGGCCCGACGGGCGGGTTTCGACGGCTAGGCTGGCCGCATGCCCGCTCTGATCTGGCTCATCGCAGCGCTTGCGCTGGCAGGTGCTGAGGCATTGACCGGTGATCTGTTCCTGTTGATGCTCAGCGGCGGCGCGTTGGCCGCCGCCGGGACCACCGCGGTGTTCGATTGGCCGATCTGGACCGACGGCGCGGTGTTCCTGGTGGTGTCGGTACTCCTGCTGGTGTTGGTGCGGCCCGCGCTACGGCGGCGGTTCGCCGCGGGCACCGGGCTCCCGGAGCCGATGAAGGCCCTCGAGGGCAAGCCCGCGCTGGTGCTCGACCGGGTGGCGCGCCACGAGGGTCAGGTGAAGCTCGACGGCCAGGTCTGGACGGCGCGGCCGCTCGACGACGACGACGTCTACGAACCGGGCGATCACGTCACCGTCATCAAAATCGACGGCGCCACCGCCGTCGTCTTCAAGGCCATCTGAGGTTTAGGAAGGAACTGCAATGGAGGGTGCCGTCTTCGGCTTGGTTCTGGCAGCGGTGCTGGTGATCTTCGCCATCATCGTCGTCGTCAAGTCGGTCAAGGTGAGACCGCAGGCCGAGGCCGCGGTCATCGAACGGCTGGGCCGCTACAGCAAGACCGTCTCCGGTCAGCTCACGCTGCTGCTGCCGTTCGTCGACAAGGTACGGGCCAGGGTGGACCTCCGGGAGCGGGTGGTGTCGTTCCCGCCGCAGCCCGTGATCACCGAGGACAACCTGACGGTCAACATCGACACCGTCGTCTACTTCCAGGTGACGGAACCGAAGGCCGCCGTCTACGCGATCAGCAACTACATCGTTGGTGTCGAGCAGCTCACCACCACCACGCTGCGCAACGTGGTCGGCGGCATGACGCTGGAGCAGGCGCTGACCTCGCGCGACCAGATCAACGGCCAGCTCCGCGGCGTGCTCGACGAGGCCACCGGCCGATGGGGACTGCGCGTCGCGCGGGTCGAGCTCCGCAGCATCGACCCGCCGCCGTCGATCCAGGATTCGATGGAGAAGCAGATGCGCGCCGACCGCGAGAAGCGGGCGATGATCCTGACCGCCGAGGGCAACCGAGAGGCGTCGATCAAACAGGCCGAAGGGCAGAAGCAGGCCCAGATTCTCTCCGCTGAAGGCGCCAAGCAGGCCGCCATCCTGGCTGCCGAGGCGGACCGCCAGTCCCGCATGCTGCGCGCCCAGGGTGAACGCGCCGCGTCCTATCTGCAGGCCCAGGGCCAGGCCAAGGCCATCGAGAAGACGTTCGCGGCGATCAAGGCCGGCCGCCCGACGCCCGAGATGCTGGCCTACCAGTACCTGCAGACGCTGCCACTGATGGCCAAGGGC
>NZ_JBOGDD010000384.1:0-4937 GCF_050701675.1 Mycobacterium sp.
GGCCGGAGGTGGCCGGGCTGCCAGTGGAACGCATCCAGCGTCGCGGGATGGCCGACAACTACTGGGCCATGGGCATCCCTGGACCGTGCGGGCCGTCGTCGGAGATCTACGTCGACCGCGGACCCGAATACGGTGTCGACGGCGGGCCAGAGGCCAACGAGGACCGCTACATCGAGATCTGGAACCTCGTCTTCATGCAGAACGAGCGCGGCGAGGGCACCAGCAAGTCCGACTTCGACATCCTCGGTCCGTTGCCGCGCAAGAACATCGACACCGGCATGGGCGTCGAGCGCGTGGCATGCCTGCTGCAGGGCGTCGACAACGTCTACGAGACGGATCTGGTGCGTCCGGTGATCGATCTGGTCGCAGGAATCGCGCCGCGCGGATACGGCGTGGGCAATCACGACGACGACGTGCGCTACCGCATCATCGCCGACCACAGCCGCACCGCCGCGATCATCATCGGCGACGGCGTGAGCCCGGGCAACGACGGCCGTGGCTACGTGCTTCGCCGTCTGCTTCGTCGCGTCATCCGGTCGGCCAAGCTCCTCGGCATCGACACTCCGATCGTCGCCGAGCTGATGGCACGAGTCCGCGACGCGATGGGCCCCTCATACCCGGAATTGGTGACCGACTTCGATCGGATCAACCGCATCGCGGTCGCCGAGGAGACGGCGTTCAACCGAACGCTCGCGGCGGGCTCGCGATTGTTCGAGGACGCGGCGAACTCCACAAGGGCATCCGGGATCACCGTGCTCTCGGGCACGGACGCGTTCACCCTGCACGACACCTACGGTTTCCCGATCGAACTCACCTTGGAGATGGCGTCGGAGAACGGCCTCACCGTGGACGAGCAGGGCTTCCGTGGCCTGATGGCGGAGCAGCGTCAGCGCGCCAAGGCCGACGCCGCGTCCCGCAAGCATGCGCACGCCGACCTGTCGGCGTACCGCGAGCTGGTCGACACCGGCCCCACCCAGTTCACCGGCTTCGATGAACTGTCCTCCGAGGCAACGATTCTCGGCATCTTCGTCGATGGCAAGCGAGTACCCGTCGTCGCCCACGACGGGCCGGCCGCGGACCGCATCGAGCTGGTGCTCGATCGCACTCCGCTCTACGCCGAGTCGGGCGGCCAGATCGCCGACATTGGCGGCATCACCGGAACCGGATCCAGCGGCGCCGCCAAGGCGGCCGTCACGGACGTGCAGAAGATCGCCAAGACGTTGTTCGTGCACCGCGTCAATGTCGAGTCCGGTGAGTTCGTCGAGGGCGACACCGTGGTGGCGGCGGTCGATCCCTCGTGGCGTCGCGGTGCCACCCAGGGTCACTCGGGCACCCACATGGTGCACGCCGCGTTGCGGCAAGTGCTGGGCCCCAACGCAGTTCAGGCTGGCTCGCTCAACCGGCCGGGTTACCTGCGGTTCGACTTCAACTGGCAGGGTGCTCTCTCCGAGGACCAGCGCAACGAAATCGAGATCGTCACCAACGAAGCCGTCGAGGCCGACTTCGCCGTGAACACCATGTACACCAAGCTCGAGAAGGCCAAGGCGATGGGCGCGATGGCCCTATTCGGCGAGGCCTATCCGGAAGACGTTCGCCTCGTGGAGATCGGCGGCCCGTTCTCGTTGGAGCTGTGCGGCGGCACGCACGTGCACAACTCGGCGCAGATCGGCCCCGTGACGATCCTCGGCGAATCGTCGGTCGGCTCCGGCGTGCGCCGAGTCGAGGCCTACGTCGGGCTCGACTCGTTCAAGTACCTGGCCAAGGAACGCGCTCTGATGGCCGGTCTGGCGTCGTCGCTCAAGGTGCCGTCGGATGAAGTGCCCGCCAGGGTCGCCAACCTCGTCGAACGGCTCAAGACCGCGGAGAAGGAACTCGACCGCTCGCGGCTTGCCAACGCGCGCGCCGCAGCAGTGAACGCCGCCGCAGGTGCACAGCTGGTAGGTAAGGTCCGTGTGGTGGCACAGCGCATGGCGGGGGGCATCTCCGCCGCGGATCTGCGCAGCCTGGTCGGTGACGTCAAGGGCAAGCTCGGCTCGGACCCAGCCGTCGTCGCCTTGATCGCCGAGGGTGATGGCGATTCGGTGCCCTACGTCGTCGCAGTCAACCCGGCCGCGCAGGATCTCGGGCTGAGCGCGAACGAATTGGTCAAGGTGCTGGGATCGGAGCTGAACGGACGTGGCGGAGGCAAGGCCGATCTCGCGCAGGGCTCGGGCAGTGGAGCGTCTGGCATCGACGCGGCCCTGACCGCGTTGCGCGCAGAGCTCGACCGGAGTCGACTCGGTTGACCCACACCGAAGACCGTCAGCCCGACCGGCCTGGCGGCGACGACCCCGGACGCGGTCGTCGACTCGGGGTTGACGTGGGCACCGTCCGCATCGGCGTCGCCACCAGCGACCCAGACGGAATACTGGCCACTCCGGTCGAGACGGTCAGTCGCGACGGCAAGGGCGCGGGCGGCAAGCACATTCGCAGGCTCTCGCAGATTGCCGCCGACCTCGAGGTCGTCGAAGTCGTCGTCGGTTTGCCGCGGACCCTCGCCGACCGAACCGGCCCGTCCGCCCTCGATGCGATCGCGGTGGCCGATGCCCTCGCGGCCCGGATCGACCCCGTTCCCGTGCGACTGTGCGACGAGCGGCTCACCACGGTGACGGCTCAGCGATCGTTGCGGGAGGCGGGCGTCCGGGCGAAGGGGCAGAAGTCGATGATCGACCAGGCGGCTGCCGTGGGCATCCTGCAGAACTGGCTGGACCAGCGGCGAGTCGCCCTCGCCCAACACCGCGGAGCAGCCGATGTCTGACGATTGGGGTCGCGAGCGCACGGCGCCGGAGGCGGTCGGGCGACCGCGCCGCAACATGAGCCGGACCGAACGCGCAAGAGCCAACCGCAACCGCCGCAGGCGCCGCATGTTCAGCCGGCTGTCGGTCGCCGCCCTGATCGTCGTCGTGATCGGCGCCGTGTTCCTCGGCTCGCGGATGTGGCACGGCGTCTTCGGTAACTCGGGCGGCGACTACCAGGGAGACGGCGTCAAGGACGTCGTCGTGCAGGTGCACAACGGAGACTCGACCACCGCGATCGGCAAGACCCTGCAGGACGGCGGTGTGGTGGCCACGTCGCAGGCCTTCGTCGACGCCGCGGCGGGCAATGTGGCCATCTCCTCGATCCAGCCCGGGTTCTACAAGCTGCGCACCGAGATTCCCGCCGCGAATGCCGTTGCCCGGCTGGCGGATCCGCAGAACAGGGTGGGCAGACTGGTGATCCCGGAGGGACGCCAGCTCGACGACATCGCCGACGTCAGGACCAACGCGGTGACGAAGGGCATCTTCTCGCTGATCTCGGACGCGACGTGTACGAATCTCGACGGTCAACAGAAGTGCCTCAACGTCGACGACCTGAAGAAGTCCGCGGGATCGGCGGACCCGACCGCGCTGGCGGTGCCCGCATGGGCCGTGGATCCCGTCAAGGCGCTCGGCGCCGACCACCGCCGTGTCGAGGGCCTCATCGCGCCGGGCACATGGGACGTCGACCCGTCGGCGTCCGCACAGGACGTCCTGTCGACGTTGATCTCCGCCAGCGCGACGCAGTACGAGCAGAATGGTTTGCTCGCCGCTGGGAACGCCGAGAACCTGTCGCCGTACCAGGTCCTCGTGGTGGCCTCCCTCGTCCAGCGTGAGTCGAAGCCACAGGACTTCGCGAAGGTGGCCAGGGTCATCTACAACCGGTTGATCGCGCCCGATCACCGCCGACTGGAGTTCGACTCGACGGTGAACTACTCGCTGGACCGTCAGGAGGTCGCGACCACCGACGCCGACCGGGCCAGGGTGACGCCATGGAACACCTACGCGCGCGACGGGCTGCCCGCAACACCGATCTGCTCACCCGGCCAGCCCGCGCTGGCCGCCGCCGAGAGTCCCCAGCCGGGTGACTGGCTGTACTTCGTCACCACCGACATGCAGGGCACCACGCTGTTCACCCGCGATTATCGACAGCATCTGGCCAACATCGAGCTAGCCCGACAAAACGGTGTGCTCGACAGCGCGCGATGAGTCGTAGGGCCGCGGTTCTCGGATCGCCGATCGCGCATTCCCGGTCGCCTCAGCTTCACCTGGCTGCCTACCGCGCCCTCGGGTTGACCGACTGGAGCTACGAACGCATCGAGTGCGGTGCCGATGAATTGCCCCCGTTGGTTCGCGGCTTCGGCCCCGAGTGGGTGGGTGTGTCGGTGACCATGCCCGGCAAGTTCGCCGCGTTGCGATTCGCCGGGGAGCGAACCCCCCGTGCGGAGCTGGTCGGCTCGGCCAACACGCTCGTCCGGACGGCCTCGGGCTGGCGGGCAGACAACACCGACATCGACGGAGTGACAGGGGCCCTCGGTGAGGTCTTCGGAGGGCAGGAGCGGAGCGACCGGGGAAACGACATCGGTCCGGCCGCGATCCTTGGCTCCGGCGGCACGGCCCCCGCGGCGCTCGTCGGACTGGCCGAGCTTGGCGTGCAACATGTTTCGATTGTCGCCCGCAACCTCGGCAGGGCCGCGCCACTGCTGGACCTCGGGTCGCGGCTCGGCGTCGATACCCGCTGGCTCGAACTCGGCGCACCGTTGGCCGACGTCGCAGTCGTGATCAACACGATTCCGGCGGACGTCGCCGCCCAGTACGCCGACACCGTCACGAGGACGCCGGTGCTGCTCGACGCGATCTACGACCCGTGGCCGACGCCCTTGGCGCGGGCGGTCACGGCCGCGGGCGGGCAGGTGATCAGCGGGCTGCAGATGCTCCTGAACCAGGCCTTCGCACAGGTCGAGCAGTTCACCAGCCTGCCCGCGCCGAAAGAGGCGATGATCGCGGCCCTCGGCGGACCGTAACCTTCCTCCATGGGGGAAGGCGTGGCCGCGGTTTGTGTGCTGGTCTGGCTGCTGGTGCTCGCCGAGTACGACGTCAGGC
>NZ_JBOGDD010000385.1:0-17932 GCF_050701675.1 Mycobacterium sp.
CAGCGCCCACACCCAGGAGCGCGACGCGGCCTCGCACACCGCGCGGCTGCCGTCGATGGCGCTCGACGCCGCGCGCGCCGCGCTTCGGTCCGACCGTCCGGTGCTGGTGCAGGTGCCGCGACGGGGCTACGTGCCCGCCCTCTCCTGCGGGAAGTGTCGAACCATCGCCAGATGCAGGCACTGCACCGGGCCCATGTCGCTGTCCGACCGCGATGCGATCGGCGCGGTCTGTCGCTGGTGCGGCCGCGGCGAGGCGGCACTGCGATGTGTGCGATGCGGCTCGGATGCGGTGCGCGCGGTCGTCGTCGGTGCCCGCAGGACCGCCGAGGAACTGGGACGGGCATTTCCCGGGACCACCGTGATCACGTCGGGCGGCGATGCGATGGTGTCGGAGGTGCCCGCCGCACCGGCCCTGGTAGTCGCCACCCCCGGCGCCGAACCCGTGGCGCCCGGCGGGTATGGAGCAGCTCTATTGCTCGACGGCTGGGCCCTGCTCGGAAGGCAGGACCTGCGGGCGTCGGAGGACGCCCTGCGCCGGTGGATGGCGGCCGCGGCGCTCGTGCGCGACCGGGGCGACGGTGGCGTGGTGGCCATCGTGGCCGAGTCGGCGATACCGACCGTCCAGGCTCTCATCCGCTGGGATCCCGTCGGGCACGCCGAATCCGAACTTGCCGCGCGGGCCGAGGTCGGCCTGCCGCCTGCGGTCCACATGGCGGCCGTCGACGGTGCCCCGGCGGCGGTGACCGCGCTGTTGCAGACGGCGCACCTGCCCGACGGCGCCGACGTCCTCGGCCCCGTCGATCTGCCGCCGGGGGCCCGCAGACCGCCTGGCATGGAACGCGAGGCCGAAGTGAGCCGGATGCTCGTCCGGGTGCCACGTGACGGTGGGCTCGGACTGGCCTCTGCACTGCGCCGCGCGACCGGCGTGTTCAGTGCCCGCCACGATCAGCCGCCGGTTCGTGTGCAAATCGACCCGTTGCACATAGGGTGAGGCGGATCGCGATCGGGCTGGGCGGTAGGGGAGGTGTAGTGAAGCGGGTTTTCGGGTGGTTGATCCTGTTGGCCCTCATCGCCGTTGGCTTCCTCTGGCCGTTGATCTTCCAGAGCACCACTGCCGCGGGACCGGCCGCCGATCCCGTCGTGATCAGCGACTACCAGGCCGACTACACCGTCGG
Source organism: Mycobacterium sp. (assembly GCF_050701675.1). GTDB lineage: Bacteria > Actinomycetota > Actinomycetes > Mycobacteriales > Mycobacteriaceae > Mycobacterium. The sequence continues at coordinate 1,176 of NZ_JBOGDD010000385.1, forward strand.
CTCCGACGGCACTCTCAACGCGGTCGAGACCATCAAGGGCGAGTTCCCGTCCGGGCGGCACGGCATCTTCCGCTACTGGGACGTCGCCAACCCGAACAGCCCCAAGGTGCGTCAGGAGCCCGAGATCACCTCGATCCTGATGGACGGCGAACCCGTGCCGTACCAGTTGCTGTGGGAGTCCGGCGACAGGTTCCGGGTCGCGAAGATCGGCGATCCCGACAGCACCCTTCCGTACGGCACGCACACCTACGAGCTGCGCTACACCATCCCTGGGGTCCTCGATCCCGGAAACACTGGCCAGAACAGACGTTTTGCGCAGACCGTCGGCACCCCCGAATCGACGTCCGCGTTCTTCTGGAACGTCATCGCGCCGTCGTGGAACAACGTGATCCAGCGGGTCCGGGCGCGCGTCACCCTTCCCGCCGAGGTCACCGGCGCACAGTGCTCCGTCGGCGTCGGAGTCGGGCAGGCCTGCAGCGGACTGACGGTGTCCGGCAACACCGTCGAGCTCAGCACGGGACAGCTGATGCCCCGGACTCCGGTCACCCTGCGGGCCGGCGTCGACGTGGCGACCCCGCCGCGCACGAGCCTGCCGTGGTCCTACGAATGGGACAGGGTCCTCGGCCGCTCGCTGAGCGGCGTCGCCTGGGTCATCGGGCTGTCCGTGGCAGCATCGCTGCTGGCCCTCCTCTGGTACCGCACGACGGTCGAGCCGGAACCTGGCTTCCCCGTGCAGTACGCGCCGCCGCCCGGTCTTGGGCCGGTCCAGGCCGAGTACATCCGCACCGAGGCGACGCCGAAGAACGGCCTGACGGCCACGCTGTTCCACCTCGCCGAACGCAAACTGGTCGAACTCAGGCAGGTCGACGACGCGCAGTGGAACGTCCGCGGTACGGCTGAGCGCGGGGCGTGGGCGGACGCCGACCCGGTCAGCGTCGCCGTCGGGTCGGCGCTGAAGGTGATGGGCCCCGGCGCCGAGTTCGAGGCCACGAAGACGGTGAGCGCGGGGAAGAAGCTCAACAAGGCCAAGATCGACATGGGCGTGGCCGTCGGGAAGTGGGCGATCGACGGCGGCTTCATGGTCAAGCGCAAGAAGGAATTGTGGGTGCGCACGGCCAACGGGCTAACCGTCATCGTGGCCGTTTGCGCGTTCTTCCGGTGGGGGTTTCCCGCCACCATGTGGGCGCTGCCGTTCGTCGCGTTCTTCCTGTTCTCCAGGCGGTCCTGGTCGGCAGGCGTCGGTACGCGCCGCACCGAGACGGGGCGCCAGTTGTGGTCGCAGGCAGGCGGATTCCACCGCCTCCTGTCGACCGATTCGGCGGAGACGCGATTCGACTTCGCTGCCCGCAAGGACCTCTACACGGCCTACATTCCGTTCGCGATCGCCGCGGGTACGGCGGCGCTGTGGGCCAAGAAGTACCAGGATGCGACGGGAGCAGTTGCGCCGCAACCCGATTGGTACAATTCGTCGTCGACGTCCAGCGGCAGGGGCTTCAGCGGGCACTCGGGCGGCCCCAACTTCGACAGCTTCGATTCCGCGTTGTCGTCCTCGATCGGCGCCTACACCGCATCGCAGTCGTCGTCGTCCTCATCGGGCGGCGGCGGGTCCAGCGGCGGTGGCGGTGGCGGCGGAGGAGGGGGTGGAGGCGGCTCGTGGTGACTTACGTGTTGATCTTGGTGGTCTTGCTACTGGCCGCGGTGCTGGTGGGTTTCGTGATGGGCTACAACAAGACTCGCACCGCAGACGTTCGCGTCTCCGAGGCGCTGTCCGGCATCGACGTCGAACTGACCCGCCGCGCATCGCTCATCCCCAGCCTGGTGCACACGGTCCAGACGTTCGCCGCCCACGAGAAGGGTGTGCTCGATCACGTCACCGACGCCCGTGCTGCGCTGACGTCGGCAACCGGCGGGAAGTCCGTCGCGCAACGCAGCGCGGCCGAACGGGATCTGGACAACGCGTTAGGACCGGTGCTGGCGTTGGGGCAGACCTACCCGCAGCTGAATTCATCGACCAACTTCCTGAACTTGCAGGACAATCTCGCCGACACCGAGAACAAGCTCGCGTTCGCCCGTCAGTACTACAACGACGCGGTTGCTACGCTCAACAAGACCGTAACCACCATTCCGTGGATGTTCGTCGCCCCGCTCGCCGGGGTGTCCGAACGCGAGTACTACCAGATCCCAGCCGGAAGTCCCAGGTAATTCGTGCGCATCATCTTTGCGGGTACGCCCGAACCCGCACTGCCGTCACTACGGCGTCTCATCGACTCGCCCCATCACGACGTCATCGCGGTGCTCACGCGGCCCGACGCCGTGTCCGGCCGACGCGGCAAACCCTCGCCGTCCCCGGTCGCGCAACTCGCCGCCGACGCCGGTATCCCGCTGCTGCGTCCGGAGCGGCCCAACGGCGCCGAATTCGTCGCCGAGCTGCACGATCTGGCCCCGGACTGCTGTGCCGTGGTGGCGTACGGCGCACTGCTGCGTGACGGTTTGCTTGCGGTGCCACCGCTCGGCTGGGTCAACCTGCACTTCTCCCTCCTGCCCTCGTGGCGTGGGGCGGCGCCGGTGCAGGCCGCCATCGCGGCAGGCGATTCGGTGACCGGTGCGACGACGTTCCGCATCGAACCCAGCCTCGACTCCGGACCCGTGTTCGGGGTGGTTACCGAAACCATCCGCGCGAGCGATACGGCAGGCGATCTCCTTGGGCGGCTGGCACTTTCGGGAGCGACACTTCTGGAGAGGACCCTGGACGGCATCGCGGACGGTTCGCTGGCCGCGGTGCCACAGCCCGCAGAAGGAGTGACTCTCGCGCCGAAGATCACCGTCGAGGAGGCACGGGTGCGCTGGAAGCTGCCCGCCCAGGTGGTCGAGAGGCGGATCCGCGCGGTGACGCCCAACCCCGGTGCCTGGACCATGATCGGCGACCTGCGGGTGAAGCTCGGCCCCGTGGCCCTCTTGGACGGAGAGGGCGATGGGGAACCGCTGTCGCCCGGCGCCATTCGCGTCGACCGGGAAGGCGTGAAGGTGGGTACTGCGTCAGTGGCCGTGCTGCTTGGCGAGATTCAGCCGCCGGGCAAGAAACCGATGAAGGCCGCGGACTGGGCCCGTGGAGCGCGTCTCGACGAGCATGCGAGCGCCACGTGACCCGCCCGCAGGGACGGCGCCGACCGCCGCGCAAGCCGTTCGATCCCGCACGGCAGGCGGCGTTCGACGTGTTGCGTGCGGTCTCCGAGCGCGACGCCTACGCCAACCTCGTGCTGCCCGCGCTGCTGCGGGAACGGAACATCACCGGCCGTGACGCGGCCTTCGCCACCGAGCTCGCCTACGGTACGTGCCGGGCACTCGGTCTACTCGACGCCGTCATCGTGCTCGCGGCGAACCGCCCCGTCGCTCGCATCGACGCGGTGCTGCTGGACCTGCTGCGGCTCGGCACCTACCAGCTGCTGCGCACCCGTGTCGACGCGCACGCCGCCGTCGACACCACCGTCGAGCAGGCCGCGATCGAATTCGACACGGCGCGTGCCGGTTTCGTCAACGGGACGTTGCGCACCATCGCGGCCCGCGACGAGCAGTCCTGGGTGGCCGAGCTGGCGCCGTCCGCCGGCACCGACCCGGTCGGCCACATCGCGTTCACGCACGCCCATCCGCGGTGGATCGGGCAGGCGTTCGCCGACGCCCTCGGAGCCGATGCCGCCGAACTCGGTGCGTTGCTCGCCAGCGACGACGGCCGCCCGCTGGTTCATCTGGCCGCCCGGCCAGGGGTGCTGACGGCCGAGGCGCTGGCGCAGGCGATCGACGGCGAGGTCGGCCGCTACTCGCCGTATGCCGTGTACCTCGCCGGCGGCGATCCCGGTCAACTCGACGCCCTGCGGGGTGGTGCGGCCCAGGTGCAGGACGAGGGCAGCCAGTTGGTGGCGCGGGCATTGACTCTGGCGCCCGTCGACGGCGACGACGGCCGCTGGCTCGATCTCTGCGCGGGCCCCGGCGGGAAGACTTCGCTGCTCGCCGCCATCGGTGCCGACTCGGGCGCGCGGGTGACCGCCGTCGAACCCACGCCGCACCGGGCCGAGCTCGTCGAGCAGGCCGTGCGCGGGCTGGACGTCGACGTGCTCCGCGTCGATGGCCGCGAGACCGGCCTGCCCGCCGCGTCGTTCGACCGAGTGCTGGTGGACGCGCCCTGTACGGGGCTTGGGGCGCTGCGGCGCCGACCGGAGGCCCGGTGGCGCCGCCAACCGGCTGACGTGCCCGCGCTGGCAAAACTGCAGAAGGAGCTGCTCGCGGCGGCGATCGCCTTGACCCGCACGGGCGGCGTCGTGCTGTACGCGACGTGTTCACCGCATCTGGCCGAGACGGTCGGCGTCGTGGCCGACGCCCTGCGCCGCCAACCCGTGCGCGCCATCGACACCCGGCCGCTCTTCGAGGCGGGACCGACTCCGATCACGGGTCTCGGAGCGGGCCCGCACGTGCAGTTGTGGCCGCACCGGCACGGTACCGATGCCATGTTCGCGGCGGCCCTGCAGGTGGAGCGATGAGCAGCCCCTAAGCTGACCGCCATGGCAGAACCCTTGATAGCGCCGTCGATCCTGGCCGCCGACTTCGCCAGGCTGGCCGATGAGATCGCAGCCGTCGGCGGCTCCGACTGGTTGCACGTCGACGTCATGGACAACCACTTCGTGCCAAATCTCACGCTGGGTCTGCCGGTCGTGGAGAGCCTGCTCGCGGTGACCGACATTCCGATGGACTGCCATCTGATGATCGACGATCCCGCTCGCTGGGCACCCCCATACGCCGAGGCCGGCGCATACAACGTGACCTTCCACGCCGAGGCCACCGACGACCCGGTGGCCGTCGCCCGCGACATTCGCGCCGCAGGCGCCAAGGCAGGCCTGAGCGTCAAGCCCGGCACCCCGATCGAGCCGTACCTGGAGATCCTCCGCAATTTCGACACCCTGCTGGTGATGTCCGTGGAACCTGGGTTCGGTGGGCAGAAGTTCATTCCCGACGTACTGGCGAAGGTCGCCGCCGTGCGGCGGTTGGTCGACGCCGGTGAACTGACGATCGTCGTGGAGATCGACGGGGGGATCAACGCCGACACCATCGAAGCGGCCGCCGAAGCCGGCGTCGACTGCTTCGTCGCGGGATCGGCGGTCTTCGGCGCAGCCGATCCCGCACTCGCGGTGCAGGCACTGCGCAGGCAGGCGGCCGCGGCGTCCAAGCACCTGGAAGCATGAACACAGAGGACGCCATGCGGTCGGCCATCGCGCAGGCTGACGGCGTCAAGGGCACGACCTATCCGAATCCGCCCGTCGGCGCGGTGATCCTGGACCGCGACGGCGTCATCGCGGGCGTCGGCGCTACCCAACCTCCCGGTGGGCCGCACGCGGAGGTCGTTGCGTTGCGGCGGGCGGGGGAGCGCGCGGTCGGCGGCGTCGCCGTCGTCACCCTCGAGCCGTGCAACCACCACGGGCGCACGCCACCCTGCGTGGATGCCCTTGTCGCAGCGGGGGTTTCGCGCGTGTCCTATGCCGTCGCCGACCCCAATCCCGTCGCTGCGGGCGGGGCGGGGCGGTTGGCCGACGCCGGGGTCTTGGTCGAGGTGGGTGTGCTGGCCGACGAGGTCGCGGGCGGATCACTGCGCGAGTGGCTGCACCGCCAGCGGACCGGAAGGCCGCACGTCACATGGAAGTTCGCGTCGAGCATCGACGGGCGCAGTGCTGCCGCCGACGGCAGCAGTCAGTGGATCACCGGCGAGGCGGCGCGGGCCGACGTGCACCGACTCCGTGCGGTCGCCGATGCGATCGTGGTCGGAACGGGCACCGTGTTCATCGACGATCCGACGTTGACGGCGAGACTGCCGGACGGCTCGCTCGCCGATCGGCAACCGCTGCGCGTCGTGGTCGGGGAGCGGGAGATATCTCCGGACGCCAGGGTGCTCAACGACGACTCCAGAACGATGGTGATCCGCACCCGCGATCCCCACGAGGTGACGCGGGCGCTGTCCGATCGGACCGACGTCCTGTTGGAGGGCGGACCGACGGTGGCCGGGGCGTTCCTGCAAGCCGGCCTGATCGACCGCATCCTGGCCTACATGGCTCCGATCCTGCTCGGCGGCCCGGTCACCGCACTCGACGAGATCGGCGTGACGAGTATCGCGCAGGCTCAGCGGTGGCGGTTCGACGGCATGCAGCGCCTCGGACCGGACCTACGGCTGAGCCTGGTGCCTGGCTAGGCCCTGATCGGTCCCGATATCGGTGAGACCTGGAATTCCCTTGGCCACCAATGTGACTCGCGTCACGCGCAAATGGCTGCAGTTGGGTGACTCGTTATCCGTTCGAGACCTCACCCGCCCCGCGTGGACCGGACTCGTGCCGACGGCGTCCGTAAAATCGAGAGCAGAGTCGTGACCATCCCGGTCAGGCTGCCCAGCCCGATGAATGAACGAATAAAGGACGACGAGCAATGACTGCACTGCAGGACTGGCTCAGCTTTCGCCCCGTCGATCAGAGCATCATCAAACACATGGTCTTCGGCCCACTGCGCGCGGTACTGAGCACCCAGGACGTTGAAGAGCCGGCCGAACTCAAGCTGATCAGCCCTGGCGTCGAACGCTGCTGACCGGCTAGCGCTCGGCGCCGATCATCTCGGTTGCGGTGTCCGGATCGTCGGCGTGCTCGTTCTTACCGGTGATGAGCAGACCAAGAACCGCGCCAACCACGCACACGATCGCGGTGATGAAGAAGATCTGGCCGTACTGCATCGTGTAGGCCGTCCGCACGTTCGCGGCGAGCTGCGCGCCGATCTCCAAGAGGTTGTTGCCCTTGGGTTTCGGCAACTCCGCCAGGTATTGGTTGAACTTGTAGAAACCCCAGGCGCTCAGAGAAGCCAGCCCGATGAGCATGCCGATCATCCTGGCGACCACCACTGAGGCGGAAGCTATTCCGTGCTGCGAGCCCGGCACCGCCCGCAGTGTCGCCGACGTCAGTGGGCCGATGACGAGACCGAGGCCGAAGCCTGCCAGCACGAGGTCGGTGCCGAACGTGGGCAGGGTGAACAACCCGAGGTCGTGGTGCGCGGAGAGCACGTCGACGGTCCAATGCGACACCAGCCAGTACGCGAAGCCTGCGATCAGCAACCCGACGAACGCGATGATGCGATCGCCGATCTTGGTGGCGATCCAGCCGCCGATCACCGCGCCGACGGGGAGTGCGCCCAGGAACCACACCAGCAGGAAGACGGTTTCGGTCTGCGGCTTGCCCAGCACGCCTTGGCCGAAGAGTTCGACGTTGACCAGCGTGACCATGAGGGCCGCTCCCGTGCACAGCGAGGCGCCGAGGGCAGTCAGGAACGGGAGGAACTTCACCCCAGCGGGCTCGATGAGGCGGGTTTTGGCGAACTTCTCCCACGCGAAGAACGCGATACCCGCGATCAGCGCCGCGACGAGCACCGGCAATCCCCAGCTCGGCAGGACCTGTTTGCCGTCGGGTGTCGGGTTGTACAGCCCGATGACGGTCAACCCCAGCGCCGCGGCGAGCAGTACGCCACCGATGACGTCGACCTTCTCGCGCGGGCCGTCCTTGTCCTTGGCTGGCAGGCTGAAGTGGATCAACACCATGGCGACGATGGCCAGCGGGACGTTGATCCAGAACACGTCGCGCCAGGTCGCCAACGCAGAGACCACCGCGATTCCGTACAGCGGGCCAAGGACGCTGCCGAGCTCCTGCGCCGCTGCGATGCCGCCGAGCACCGCGGCGCGGTTCCGCGACGCCCACAGGTCCGCAGCCAGGGCAAGGGTCACGGGGAGAAGCGCCCCGCTCGCGGTGCCCTGAATCGTTCGGCCGATGACCATCGGGATCAGATCGCTGGACAGCGCCGTGACCACCGAACCCGCCGCGAAGCCGGCCAGGCTGAGCTGCAGGACCAGCTTGCGCCCGAATCGGTCCGACGCCCGGCCCAGCAGCGGCATGGCCGCGATGTAGCCGAGCAAATACCACGTGATGATCGGGGTGACGCGCTGAATCTGATTGAGCGAGATCCCGATGTCGCGCATGATGTCGGTGAAGATCGAGACGACGACGTAGGTGTCGAGCGCGCCGAGCAGGACGGCGAGCCCGCCTGCGGTGATCGCGATTCGCCGGCTGGACGCCGTCGGCTCAGCGGTGCCTTGGACCCCCGGCATTACGCGGCGGGCTTGGTGACGGTGACGGACTTGCCCCAGTCGCTCAGCGTCATCTGCAGGCTGACGCCAGGGCTGGTGTCGAGCTTGGCCTGCACCAGATCGTGGTCACCGTCCTCCTTGACCCACATGGTGGCGGGGACCGGGCCGGTGGCGGCGATCTGAGGGGCAATGGCGTTGACGGCCTCGGCGGTGACCTTGCCGCTGATCTTCACGGTGTCGACGCCGTTGATCGTCTCCCGCCCCTCGGCCTTCGGCTCCGAGAAGTTCGCCTGCAGGTTGGCAAGGCCCTTGTCGGGGCTGAGGATCGCCGACACGTCGTAGATGTCGGCTGCCGGGCCGAAGTTCGTGAAGCTCCCCGGCGTCAGCGCGCCGTAGAGGTTTCCGTCCACGACGACGAAGTCGACGTCCTTGAAGCTCTGCCCGAAGGCGACGAGGTTGGCCTTGCCCTGGGCGGCGACGGCAGGAGCGTTGGTCAGGTCGCCACTCACGGATTCGAGCGGCAGCGCCTCGATCTTGCCGGTGACCGCCAGCTCGAGGTGCACGCTCTTCTGCCCTCTGGTGGTTTGTTCGGAGTCCTTGACCAGAGACGCCGCGTCGGGCAGCGGTGCGTCGGACTTGGTCGAGGAGCTGCAGCCCGCGATGAGCAGGAGCGCAGCGAAGATGGACACGAGGACGGCAATGCGAGGGCGCGTCTGCATATCTGCATAGTAGTGGGTGTGGGGTGGTGGACCTTTGCCCCGGGCACCGGTGAGAAGCGGGTTCGTGGCTACTGAGCTGGTCTTTCAATCGGTCCCGGCGGAGTTCGGTGACGCGGATCTCGGTAGGTCGACGCGAGGGAGCGCTCTGCCGTCGGACTAGCCTGGTCCACATGTTCACCGGCATCGTCGAAGAGTTGGGCGAGGTCGTCGGCAAGGAGGATCTGTCCGACGCCGCCCGCTTCGTCATTCGTGGTCCACTCGTCACGACGGACGCCGGCCACGGCGATTCGATCGCCGTCAACGGGGTGTGCCTGACCGTGGTCGACCTCCTGCCGGATGGCGCTTTCACGGCCGACGTGATGGCCGAGACCCTCAACCGGTCCAGCCTCCGGGGGGTCGGCGTGGGCAGTCACGTCAATCTCGAGCGCGCCGCAGCCGTCAACAGCCGCCTCGGCGGGCACATCGTGCAGGGTCACGTGGACGGCACCGGCCACGTGCTGGCCCGCACGCCGTCGGAGCATTGGGAAGTGGTGCGGATCGCGCTGCCCGATGCCGTGTCGCGCTACGTCGTCGAGAAGGGCTCGATCACCGTCGACGGAATCTCGCTCACGGTGTCGGGTCTCGGCCCGGACTGGTTCGAGGTGTCGCTGATCCCCACCACCCTGCAGCTGACGACGCTCGGGCGCGCCGAGGTGGGCACCCCGGTGAACCTGGAAGTCGACGTCATCGCGAAGTACGTGGAGCGGCTCCTTTCCCACCGCGATTGATCGCGGTGCCCTCCGACCAACCCCCTGGTAGACGGCGGGCAATAACCCAGGCGCCCCAGTGGTTCATACTGAAGTCGATTGACATGGTCCTAGGCGACGTACCGCAATCGCCTAACTGAAGTGGGTGACGAGATGACGAGGCTTGATTCCGTCGAGCGGGCAATCGCCGACATGGCCGCGGGCAAGGCGGTCGTCGTCATCGACGACGAGGATCGCGAGAACGAGGGCGACCTGATCTTCGCTGCCGAGAAGGCGACCCCCGAGCTCGTGGCCTTCATGGTGCGCTACACGTCGGGCTACCTGTGCGTGCCGCTGGCCGGCGAGATCTGCGACAAGCTCGGCCTCCTTCCGATGTTCGCGGTCAACCAGGACAAGCACGGCACCGCCTACACCGTCACCGTGGACGCCAAGAAGGCCGCCGGGACGGGCATCTCGGCGTCCGACCGCGCCACGACCATGCGGGTGCTGGCAGATCCGAATGCCGTCGCCGACGACTTCACCCGACCGGGACACGTCGTCCCGCTTCGCGCGAAGGAGGGTGGTGTCCTGCGTCGGCCTGGCCACACCGAGGCGGCCGTCGACCTGGCTCGACTGGCCGGCCTGCAGCCGGCGGGCGCGATCTGCGAGATCGTGAGCCAGAAGGACGAGGGCGAGATGGCCCAGACCGACGAGTTGCGGGTCTTCGCCGACGAGCACGACCTGGCGCTGATCTCCATCGCCGACCTCATCGAGTGGCGACGCAAGCACGAGAAGCACATCGAGCGCATTGCCGAGGCGCGCATCCCGACCAGGCACGGAGAGTTCCGCGCCGTCGGCTACACCAGCATCTACGACGACGTCGAACACGTGGCGCTGGTCCGGGGTGACATCTCCGGACCCGAGAGCGACGGCCACGACGTGCTGGTGCGGGTGCACTCCGAATGCCTGACCGGCGACGTGTTCGGTTCCCGCCGCTGCGACTGCGGCCCGCAGCTCGACGCGGCGATGGCCATGATCGCCCGCGAGGGTCGCGGAGTCATCCTCTACATGCGGGGCCACGAGGGGCGCGGCATCGGTCTGCTGCACAAGCTGCAGGCCTATCAGCTTCAGGACGCCGGCGAGGACACCGTCGACGCCAACCTGAAGCTCGGCCTGCCTGCGGACGCCCGCGACTACGGCATCGGGGCGCAGATCCTCGTCGACCTCGGCATTCGGTCCATGCGCCTGCTGACCAACAACCCTGCCAAGCGGGTCGGCCTCGACGGCTACGGCCTGCACATCATCGAGCGGGTGCCGCTGCCGGTGCGGGCCAATGCCGAGAACATCCGCTACCTGATGACCAAGCGTGACCGGATGGGCCACGACCTGACCGGTCTCGACGACTACGACGAGTCCGTCAAGATGAACGGGTACGACGAGGGTGTCTACCTGCTCGGCGATCGGCTTCCGCCGACGGCGACCGACCCCGGCGGAGCCTCGCAGTGAGCAGCCGGGGCGGAGTCCGATCATGAGCGGTGGCGCCGGTGTGCCGGACCTGCCCGCGGTGGATGCCTCAGGGCTGAAGCTCGCGATCGTGGCCAGCACGTGGCACCCAGCCATTTGCGATGCGCTGCTCGACGGGGCGCGCAAGATGGCCTCGAATTCGGGCGTGGACGATCCCGACGTGGTCCGTGTGCTCGGCGCCATCGAGATACCCGTCATCGCACAGCAACTGGCGAAGTCGCATGACGCCGTCGTTGCGCTCGGTGTCGTGATCCGGGGCCAGACGCCACATTTCGACTACGTCTGCGACGCCGTCACGCAGGGTTTGACGCGGGTGTCGCTCGACGAGGGGACGCCCGTCGCCAACGGCGTGCTCACCACGAACGACGAACAACAGGCCCTCGATCGCGCCGGTCTGCCTGGATCCTCCGAGGACAAGGGCGCCCAGGCGGCCGCCGCCGCGCTGTCGACCGCGCTGACGCTGCGTGGCCTGCGCGCCGGCTCGTGACCGGCTCCGCTCGCGCCGTCGACCTCGAGGTCCGGCCGCATCTCACGCCCTACTTCGCCTACGCTGCAGCCTTCCTGATCGCCGCCGCCCACATCACCGTCGGGTTCCTTCTGAAGATCCGCTCCTCGGGGGTGATCTTTCAGACGGCCGATCAGGTTGCCATCGGTCTGTTGGGCGTGATCATCGGCGGTCTGGTCCTCATGTTCGCCCGGCCTCGGCTGCGGGTGGGCCCCGACGGACTGTGGTTGCGAAACCTGTTGGCGTATCGACTGATCCCGTGGTCGGAAGTCGTCGACGTGTCGTTCCCGCCAGGCGCAAGGTGGGCCCGCGTCGACCTGTACGACGACGAATACATTCCGCTGATGGCGATTCAGTCGGTCGACAAGGAGCGCGCGGTCGAGGCGATGGACGCCGTCCGAAGGCTGTTCGCGCGTTATCGCCCAGACGTCAACCGACCCTCAGCGACATCGTGAGCTCGCGGGCCGTACGCGAGGCTTCGACGACGCCGAAGCCCAGCTGCTCGTAGACACCGCGGGCCGCTGCGTTGGCCACGTCGACCCGCAACGTCACGACCCGTGCGCGTTGACTGCGCGCCCAGTCCACCGCGGTGGAGACCAACTCGTGCCCGAGCCCCCGGCCGCGCATCCCTGGCTCTAGCCACAACGAGTACAGGTAGACCGATTCGATACTCTGCCGCTGAGCGCCGATCAGACCGACGAGGTGACCATCGGTGCACACCGCGAACTGTGCGTGCGCGCGAAGCCGTCGCCGCCACTGTGCCGCGGTGAACGTCACTTCCTGGCGGTACTGAGGGTCGGCGGGGCCGAGTGTGTCCGTCAACGCACGCAGCCGGATGGTGGCGAACACGCGCCAGTCCGATTCGACGAGTCGGGTGACCATTGGGGCACTCATGCGGCGTCGCATGGCTCCTTCGTGCGGTGCGTTAGAATCTGCTGATAGTGACCGATTTTCGCATGTCGATGACCACTCCGGAAATCGATGCACCGCAACTCCGCGCCACCCAGTTCGTCGCGCGTCCCGGGACCCTTCCCACCATCACGTTCCCGGTGACCGGTTCGTCCGTTCCCGACGTCGAGGGCATCTGGCGATATCTCGTCGAGCCCGCCGAATTCTTCGGCGTTCGCATGCCGGTGCTCGACGACCTGGCGGCCGCGATCGCGGTCTTCACCGCGACCGTCCGGGCGGATGCGGCCCTGATCGCTGCGAACGTGACGATCGCCGAGACCGACGACGCGCCGCAGATCCTGGTGACGGGGTCGGCGGTGCAGCCGATGGGAATCGCGCCGGTGCGCGTCGACGGCGGTGGACCGATGCCACCCGCACGCCGTGCGACCGACCCGTGGTGGCGGCGGATGGCCGCCCGGACGACGAGCCGGGGCGAGGCGGATCAGTTCGAACGGTGGCTCAACGGCCGGGGCTTCGCCGATGGAGTGTCCGGCGGCCAGGCGGTTCTCGGGGCTCTGGTGTTCGAGACCGACGGCGGGGTCGTCGGCGTCGAGAACCCCGAGCCGACGTCGATACTCGACCAATTGGCGCGGTGCGGCGTCATCGCGGTGCTCGACCGGGTCGCCGAGTGCCCGGCCCACGCGGACCGGGTGTGGTGGCTCTCACCGCGATACCAGACACATCCCGTCGCCGAGCTCGGCGGAAGGCGCTTCACCGCGGAGCCCGAGGCGTTGCCGCCGTTCGCGAGGTGGTCATGAGCAACTTCGACCCGGCGGCATTCCATGCCATGACCATCGACGGCTACGACGTCGCCGACGGCACGTTCACTGCGCACTACACGCTGCGCGGCAACGGGGCTGACGACGTCGCCTTCTCCGAGGTGGTGGACTTTCGGGCCGCGCTCGGCGACCGCGTGCCCGACGATCGGCTGCTGCGGCTGCTCGCGCTCACCTGTTCACCCAGCTACTTCAAGGCCGCCGCGCCGCCCCGGATCGAGATCGCCTTTCCCACCGAGGGATTCGAGCGGACCTACCTTCGCGAACTCATCTCCGGTGGGCTCGGCGAGTTCGCCTACCGCAACTCGCTGCCCGACGCCTTGACCCCCGAGATCACGGGACCCGACGCGGTCGGCCCGACCGCTGGTGTCGACCGCTGGGACGCCGACGCCGATCCGCTGGTGCCCGTTGGCGGCGGCAAGGACTCGGTCGTGACCATCGAGGCCCTCAAACGCCACGGATTTCGCCCGACGCTGTTCAGCGTCAACAAGTTCGATCCCATCGACCGGTGCATCGACATCAGTGGGCTCGACAGCGTGCGCGTGACACGCAGCATCGACCGCAGGCTCATCGAGGTCAATGCGCAGGGCGCTCACAACGGGCACGTGCCCGTCACGGCGATCAACAGTGTCATCGGCCTCGTCGTCGCCGACGCGAACGGGCTCGGACCCGTCGTGCTGTCCAACGAGCGGTCGTCGAACGTCGGCAACGTCACGTGGCACGGCCGCGACGTCAATCATCAATGGTCCAAGAGCATCTCCTACGAGTCGCTGCTTCGCGACACGCTGTCGCAGTACGGGCTCAACCCCGACCGGTACTTCTCACTGCTGCGGCCACTCTCGGAATCGCAGATCGCCGACCGCTTCCGGGACAGCCCGCAGTACTTCCGGGACTTCATCAGCTGCAACCGGCCGTTCGCCATCGACGCCGGTCGCCGGGGCGCGACGTGGTGCGGGCACTGTCCCAAGTGCATCTTCGTCTTCGGGCTGATGGCCCCTCGGCTGGGCCGCACCGAGGTGGAGGCCATCTTCGGCAGGAATCTCCTCGCGGACGTGGACAATCGCGCCGGCTTCTGCGACGTCGTCGGGTTGGGCGCGCACAAGCCGTTCGAGTGCGTCGGCGAGTACTACGAAGCCGCTGAATCGCTGGTGTCGGTGCTCGACGCCGACGAGTGGCGCGGCGTGCCACTCGTCGAGGAGTTCCGGTCCCGGCGTGACGAACTCGAGAAGGTCGCCACCTCCGAGGAATCGGAGCCGGAAGGGGCGGCGGCCGTCAACTACGTCCCCGCCCGCTACACCGCGGCTCTCGATCTGGAGCGCGCGGCCCCATGAGCCGGCCGCCGTCGGATCTGGCGGGTCTGACCGTCGGCATCTGGGGTTTCGGCCGCGAGGGAATCTCGATGGCGAGAACCGCCGCGGCCGCAGGGGCGGTCCGAATCGAGGCCGTGGACGACGTCGGCCGCCGACCCTTCGAGGAACCCGAGGGCATCGCGAATCTCACGGTGTTCCGTGGTCCGGAACACCTCCCCAGGCTCGGGGACTGCGACGTCGTCTTCGTCAGTCCCGGCGTGCCATGGCGCCAACCGGTTTTCGAGGAGCTGCGCGACTCGGGGATCCGGATCTCCAGTGCGGCCGACTGGTTCATGTCTCGACACGGCTCGTCGACCATCGGTGTCACCGGCACCAAGGGCAAGAGCACCACTGCGTCGTTCCTTGGCCACCTGCTCAACCAGATCGGCGTCGACGCCGTCGTCGCAGGCAACATCGGCACCCCGCTGTCAGACCTTTCGCCCGACGGGAACGTCGTGGTGGTCGCCGAGCTGTCGAGCCAGCAGGCCGCACTGTTGA
This sequence comes from Mycobacterium sp., assembly GCF_050701675.1. Taxonomy (GTDB): domain Bacteria; phylum Actinomycetota; class Actinomycetes; order Mycobacteriales; family Mycobacteriaceae; genus Mycobacterium. Next base: position 16,375 of record NZ_JBOGDD010000385.1, read on the forward strand.
CCACGTCGCCCGCGGTGGCGATCGTCACGAATCTCTACGAGGATCACCTGGACTGGCACGGCGACAGGGATTCGTACTACCGCGCGAAGGCGAACGTGTTCGCCAATGGCGCCCGCGCCCTCGTGACGACGCCCGAGGTGGTGGCCATCCTCGAACGGCTCGGCGTGAGCATCGAACCCGAGTTGCGACTGGTCGACCCCGTCGACGTGCGACGCACCTCCCGGGGCGAGCCAAGCGACGGGGGAGGTTCCGGCCGGTTGGTGATGGACTACGAGCACAACGTCGTGAACGGGGCGCTGGCCGCACTCGCCGCGGGGGAGGTGATCGGCAGGCCGGTGACGCCCGACGAGATCGACACCGCGGTGCGCACCTTCCTGGGTCTACCGCACCGACTGCAGACCGTGCGGACGACGGGGCACATCCGCTGGATCGATGACACTCTGGCGACGACGGGGGAGAGCGTCGCCGCGGCACTGCGGGCGATGGCCCCCGACGACCACGTCGCGTTGATCGTCGGCGGGATGGATCGCCAGCTGAACTACGACCAGCTCGACGCCTACCTACGAAGTGGTGCCCGTCAGGTGTCCCTGATTCAGGCCCCGACCAACGGCGCAGCAATCGGACGCGGGTTTGCCCAAGAGAGCCCGTCGCGGACCCACCTCGTCGACAGCCTGGAGGCGGCGGTGCGCACGGCCGGGTCGCTGTCGGATGTCGACGTCGTCCTCCTGTCACCCGGCGCTGCCAGCTACGACCTCTTTGCCAACTACGAGGCGAAGGCGGCTGCCTACTGCCGTTTCATCGACGCGATGGCGTGATCGATCCCATGTATGTGTGTCCGGTGGGCCTCGCCTGTCGGATCGCGAACTAACCTGGAACCCGTGCCCGATCCATCGACCTACCGGCCTGCGCCGGGCTCGATACCCGTCGAGCCCGGGGTCTACCGGTTTCGCGATCCACACGGACGGGTGATCTACGTCGGCAAGGCCAAGAGCCTGCGGAGCCGTCTGAACTCCTATTTCGCCGACCTTTCCGGGCTGGCGCCGCGCACCAGGCAGATGGTGATGACCGCGGGCAGCGTCGAATGGACGGTCGTCGGGACCGAAGTCGAAGCGTTGCAGCTGGAATACAACTGGATCAAGGAGTTCGACCCGCGGTTCAACATCCGCTACCGCGACGACAAGTCGTACCCGGTGCTGGCGGTGACGCTGAACGAGGAGTACCCGCGACTGTTCGTCTATCGCGGTCCACGCCGCAAGGGGGTGCGCTACTTCGGTCCCTATTCGCACGCGTGGGCCATCCGCGAGACCCTGGACCTGCTGACGCGGGTGTTCCCGGCCCGGACGTGCTCCGCCGGGGTGTTCAAGCGGCACAACCAGATTGGCCGCCCGTGCTTGCTCGGCTACATCGACAAGTGTTCGGCGCCGTGCGTCGGACGCGTGAGTGCCGAGGAACACCGCAGGATCGTGCTCGACTTCTGCGACTTCCTGGCGGGTAAGACCGACCGGCTGGCACGCGACATGGAGCAGCAGATGAACGCCGCCGCCGAGCAGCTCGACTT
>NZ_JBOGDD010000386.1:0-17795 GCF_050701675.1 Mycobacterium sp.
CCCTGGAACTTTCCGATCGCCATACCCGCATGGAAGTCTGCGCCGGCGCTGGCCTACGGCAATACCGTTGTGCTGAAGCCGGCCGACCTGGTGCCCGCCACTGCAATCGCCCTCACCCGGATCATCGACGAAAGTGGCTTTCCGGCAGGGGTTTTCAACTTGGTGATCGGTCGCGGCTCGACCGTCGGCGAGGCCATCGTCCAACACGATGGAATAGATGCCATCACCTTCACTGGTTCGGAGACGGTGGGACGGCACATCGCCGCGGTGGGTGCCTCGCGGATGGCTCCCGTCCAGCTCGAAATGGGCGGAAAGAACCCGCTACTGGTGGTTGCTGACGCCGATCTCGAGGTAGCGGTGGACGTGGCGGTCAACGGGGCCTTCTTCCAGACCGGGCAGCGGTGCACGGCATCGAGCCGGATCCTGGTGGACACGTCGATCCATGACCGGTTCGTCGAGATGGTGACTGAACGCATGTCACGACTGTGCGTGGGGCATGCCCTGGATCCTGGCACCACGATCGGGCCGGTGGTCGACGAAGCGCAACTGGCCACCGACGAGCGCTATCTCGAGGTGGCCAGGTCGGCCGGTGGCGTGGTCCATGGCGGCCAGCGCATCGAAGGGACCACCCCGGGAAACTTCTTGTCGCCGGCGCTCATCACCGGCTTGGGCAACGACGCCGTGGTCAACCGCGAGGAAATCTTCGGACCGGTGGCCGGTGTCATCCCGGTGGACGGCTACGAACACGGCTTGGCATTGGCCAACGACACCGACTTCGGCCTGGTGGCCGGGATCTGCACGACGTCGCTAAAGTATGCCGAGCATTTCCAGGCCAACGCAGAGGCCGGGATGGTGATGGTGAACTTACCCACCGCCGGTGTCGATCCGCACGTGGCCTTCGGCGGCCGCAAACGATCCAGCTACGGCCCGCGCGAGCAGGGCAGTACGGCGCGAGAGTTCTTCACCCACACCAAGACTGCGTACGTCTCCGCCTGACCCATGCGCGCCACCAGTCAAACCGGCAGCGCCGTCGACTCCTCGCCGCATCGACGATCAAGGGGTGCTCGTGGCGGCGACATTGGAACCGTATCCGCCGGCCCGAGAACGTTCGGGATTGGGCGAAGTGTCACGCCGACAGCTCCTACTTCACCCCTGTCGCGGTCGATACCGCCGTGAAACCGGCTGCGGTGCAACCGTTTCCACTCGATGTCGAGCTTGCCGAACAGCGGTTCGAGGCGGAGTACCGACGTCGTGAGGCTCAGCGCGCCGCGTCCACCGAGCACGCCAATTGATGGGCGCGTAGCACTGACTGGCGCCAGGCACCGACTTTGGGGATGCTTACCGTGACCCCCGCTCAGGCTTAACCGCCGCCGACCCGCACATGCTCGTGAAACCGTCGCTGCCACCCGAAAACGGCCGTCTCACCCAAGATTCGCTCCTGGATTTGCATCCCGGACCGGACCAGATGGGTCTCCATCGCGGCGGCAGCCGCAGCCGGGTCGCGCCTTTCGATCGCTTCGATGATCGGCAGGTGCTCGCGCTCGATGTCCGCCAGCGACCGGCTCGGGCCGGGCGACGAGGACCAGCGCAGCTTGGTCGCATCGCGCAACTCGGCCAGCGTCGCCGACAGACGGGGGTTACTCATGACACCCATGATGGCTTCGTGCAGGAAGCGGCCGTTGAGCACGCACGACGCCTCGTCCGCGCCGTCGGCCGCCTCGCGCATGGTGGCGAGCTCGCCGCGGAGTCGGGCCACCAATTCTTCGCCCCCGTGCGCCGCCGCATAGGACGCTGCCGGGACCTCGATGAGGATGCGGTACTCAAAGATCTCGCGGATCTCGCGCAGTGACGCCCCGCGGATGGTGAAACCGCGGTTTCGCTCGACCGACACCATGCCGGCATCGGCCAGCCGTAGGACGGCCTCGCGCACTGGTGTGCGCGAGACACCCAACTCGTCGGCAAGGCGATACACCGAATGCTGCGACCCAGGCGGGTATCCCCCCGACATGATGGATGCCCGCACCTGCGCATACACCCGGTCGGTGGTGGACTCTCGTTCTGTCACGCGGTGATCACTCTCGTAGCGGGTGTAGACCAAGGTTATGGCAGGGTCGCGTCTCGCGAACGAGGTTGGTCGCCTGCCTGAGACGGTACTAGGCCGTGACGCCCGTGCCCGCGAGCCTTGTGCTGACCCGTCCGTCGATTCCTTCGCCGAACCTGACGACGGTACTAGCCGTCTTCTCCACCCAGGCGGTCTCCTCGTGGTGTTGGCCCGTCAGCCAGCTCGCTGGGTGAAGCCGCCATCGACGATCAGTTCCACCCCGGTGATGTATGCGGCCTCATCGGAGGCGAGGAATGCCGCGGCGTTGGCGACGTCGAATGGGCTGCCGTACCGACCGAGCGGGATCGTGGCCTCGCGCTTGGCCCGCAGGGTCGCGGCGTCGACATTGCCGAAGACCGCCCCGTACCCGTCGTCCGTGGTCGCGCTCTGCATTGGCGTGTCGATGACGCCGGGATGGATGGAGTTTGCGCGAATCCCCGCTGCCGCATATTGCATGGCGATCGTTCGGGTGAACGCTGGGATGGCCCCCTTGGTGGTCGCGTAGGCGATCATCGGTAGCCCGGTGTAGCGGTAGCCGGACATGGACCCGATATTGGTGATCACTCCGTAGTGCTGTTCCTCCATGATCGGCAGCACGTACTTGGCAGTCAGGAACAGGGTCTTGAGATTGACGGTGACCACCAGATCCCATGTCTCCTCGGAGAGTTCGACCGGCCCGCCGGTCCGCACGATTCCGATGTTGTTGTGCAGCACACCGATGCTGCCGTCGAACACCTCCTTGCAGCGATTGACCATGGCCTCCACGTCAATGGCCTTGGTCAGGTCGCCGACGAAGACTTCGGCTACCCCGCCCTCACTGCGGACCTGGTTCTGCGTTTCGGCGGCGGACTCCTCATCCACATCCGCCACCAGTACCCGGGCGCCTTCGCGCGCATAGGTGAGCGCGGCTGCTCGCCCGTTGCTCGTGCCTTCTCCGATGGAGCCGCCGCCGGCGACGATGACGACCTTGTCGACTAGGCGTTGGGTCATCGTCGCGTCGACCCGACCGGCACGAACGCAATGATGGCGTCGGTCTTGGCCGGTTTCACCAGCGTCTTCGTAGGGGCCTGTGTGGTGATCATTGTTGATTCCTCCTTCGTTGCGGGCTGCCTCTGTTGTTCGGCGTGCGGTGCGTGGTATTCGCCGACGGCGTAGCAGCCGAGAGGGGATCTCTCGATCTCGCTGAGAAGGCACGCGGCCAGCTTCCGGCAGCGAAGACCAATGGCATTACGGAACATGGCGAAAGGCTGGATCGGGCTGCGACGGGATGTACTCCATCGCGACATCACCTCGGTATCCCAAGGCGCGCAGCAGCTTCAGGTATCGGTCGATGTCGAGTCGGCCCGTGCCGGGCTCGTGCCTGCCGGGGAAGTCAGCGACCTGTACGTGGACGATGCGTTCGCCGTGTCGGCGCAGCGCTGCGTCGATGTCCTCGCCGTTGGCGGCGAGGTGATACAGGTCGGCCAACAGACCCAGTGCGCCGTGGCGGCCCGCGACGGCGTCGACTTGGTCGATGACGTCGACCGCCTGTGCTGCAGTGACGATGGGGTAGTCGGGCGCGCCACTGATCGGCTCGAGCATCGGGACGGCGCCCAGCGGTAGGAGACGATCACTGGCGAGTACGAGGTTCGCGATCGCGGTCCGCCGGTGTTCCTCGTCAGTGCACTCGGCTTTGCGCACGCCGTAGGGGACATTGCAATACCGGATGCCGAGCTTCTCGACGATCTCCGCTACGACCTCGGTGTGCTCGGCGAACTCGGCGGAACGCCCGGGGTGCGAAAGAATCCCACGACCACCGTCTTCGCTGCCACCGAGGGTGAAGTTCATCGCGATCACCCGTGCACCAGAGGTCTCCACGGAGTTGATGAACTGGGTGATTTCACGGTCCGCGGGAACCGACGAGTCGAACGGCCACCAGAACTCCAGCTTGCGGTAGCCGTCGGCCACCGCCGCGTTCGCGCGTTCCAGCGGAGCCTCTTGGGCATACAGCATCGTGCAGTTGGCGACGAAGTCGCTGCCGGCCGGCATTGGCGCGTTCCTCTCTGGTGGGGGCGAAGCGGCCCAGCTCAAGCGATTCGGGCGATGATCCCCTTTTCGATCGGATATCGGGACATCACCTCGGGGTCGTGGCCGGGGATGACCTCGGCGTCGCCGCTGCGCATCTTGAGCCACTTCAATCCGGTGTACATGTCGGGCAGGCTGGACGCGATGTGGAAGGGCCGTTCCTTCTCGAACTCCTCGTACGTGTGCGAGGCGTCCGAAGCCAGGAGGACGGGGCGGCCTGCAGTCTGGACCTCTACGACGATCTGCCCAGGGGTGTGGCCGGCGACCTCACGGAACGTCACCCCAGGAATTCGGGGATCTTCGTCGGGCACCAGGGTGAGCCGCGCGTCGGCCATCGCCTTGCGAACGAGGTCCACCTCGTCGGCCTCCACCGCGGTGCAGAAGATCGGCTGCTCGGCGATGTCACCTGTCCAGAACGCGAACTCGGTGGCACCGGCGATCACCTGACTGGCCGGGAACAGATCGAGATTGCCGATGTGGTCGTAGTGAAAGTGCGTCAGTATCACATGGGAAACCTCCGCGGGGTCGACCCCGGCCAGCCGTAGCGCCTCGGGTATCGGTGTCACCAGTTCGCGACCGCGGCGCAGCGCGATGTCCGGGCGAAACCCGGTGTCCACCAAGATGGTTCGCTGCTGGTTGCGAACCACCCAGAAGTAGTAGTCGACCTGCACGGGCTCGTCGGGCTCGTGGTAGACGTCGAAGCTGTGGTAGATGGTGCGCTTCGTCGTGTGCCAGACGCCATAGCGCACGGCGAGCACTTCGTATTGGTCGCTCATGCAGTCTCCTCCGTCTTGAGGGCTGGCTCGTCAACCGTCTCGGTCTCGTCGGCGTTCACGCCTGCCGGCGGACGACGTGACCAATAGTTGGCCAACAGTGAGCCCGTCACGTTGCCCAGCGGACTGAAGACCGCCGCGGCCAGACCCGCGGTTCCGATCATGTTCATCGATGCCGCCAAACCCGTTGCCATGCCACCGTTCTGCATGCCGACCTCGAACGTCACCGACCTGGCATCGCGTTGATCGAGCCCACTCAGTCGGCTGCCCCAGTAGCCGAACAGGTAACCGGTCACGTTGTGGACGATGCCCACCGCGAGGAGGATCAGGCCGACGTCGAGCAATGCATCGCGGCCTGCCGCGGTCGTGATGGTGTTGTAGTACATGATCCCGAACATCGAGGCGTACGGCATCGCGGTTTCGATCGAGGGCAACGGACCGGTGACGGCCAGGTGGTAGAGCCGGGCGATGACGATGGCCGCGGCGACGTAGCACAGTGACTGGAATACGCCGAGCTGCGTCGCGGTGAGATGCGCTGCGGCCCAATCCCAGACACCGAAGAGCAGGGCGACGAGCCACAGCCCGGCGATCGCGGCAACGACGTCGACCTTGCGGACCGCGGCCGGGGTGGCGTGGCGCAGGTAGTCCACCAGTAGGGCGGCCGCGACCGGGACCAGCGTGATCCGGATGACGTCGAACATCATCGAGATGAAGCTGACGTTGACGATGGTGCCGCCGAAGACCTTCATGAGTAGCGGGGTCATCAGCGGCGACAGGATGGTTGAGAAGGCCGTAATCGTCACGGCAAGAGCGATGTTCGCCTTGGCGAGGAGGCTCATGACGTTGGACGCCAGGCCGCTGGAGACGCAGCCGTAGAGGATGACGCCCAGGCCGATCTCTGCGGGCAGGTCGGTGAACTGCACCAGCACCACCGCCGCGATCGGCATCACCGAGTAGTGACCGATGAGTCCGATGAGGACGCCTCGGGGATGTCGTGCGACGCCCCGGAAGTCGGACAGGTGCATCTGCGTGGCCATGCCGAACATCACCAGCTGGATGATGGTGGTCATCAGGAACTTGCCGCTCAGGTTGACGCCTGCCCAGCTGTGGAACGCCTGGGGGAAGAGCAACGCCGCCACCACGCACGCCACGACCCACGCCGTGTACTGGTAGCTCTTTACGGCCTCGAGTGCACCTATGCCGATCGCTGCGCCGAATCCGGCGACCAGTACGGCCGGTTGCCACACGGCCGGTGTTCCGACTACGAGGCCAACGATGAAGACGAGCACCGCCAGTCCCGATATGTACAGGCACGCTTTACGTATCGCTTGCACTTCGCCTCCGCTTCTGAGAAATTCTCGCGACACGTCAGACGACCGCGCCGAGTATCAACACACCCACACCTGCCACCAACGACACCGTGCAGTCCATGACCGTCCACGTCCGGAAGGTGTCCTTCACGCTGAGATTCAGGAATTCCTTGACCATCCAGAACCCGGCATCGTTGACGTGGGACATGAACCTCGAACCCGCGCCGACGGCAAGTGCCATCAGCGCTGCGTGATTGGGGCTCATTCCGACGGCGACCGGGGCCAACAGACCCGCCGCGGTCACGATCGCGACGGTGCCCGATCCCACGGCGATGCGAATCAGTGCGGCGAGCAACCAACCCAACAGCAGCAACGGCAATCCGAGACCGTGGGCGAGGTCGGCGATCACACCGCCAACCCCGGTGGCGACCAGCGTCGACTTGAATCCGCCACCGGCGCCGACGATCAGGATGATGCCCGCCACCAGTGGCAGCCCGGATCCCATCACGCTGCCCACCTTGGTCTTGCCCATGCCGGTGGCCAACCCGAACGTGAACATCGCCACCACGCAGCCGGCGAATAGCGCGACCGTCGGCTCGCCCACCAGATCGGTGACGTGGCGGAGCGAGTTGTACTCGGGGAGAAGCAGTTCGGAGACAGCGCGGATCAGCATCAGCAGTACGGGCAGCAGCATCGTGGCGAGCGTCGCGGTGATGCTCGGTACCTTCAGAACGCTCTTCGGCGGGGCGACCAGCGTCGACGTCGAGCCGCCCGCGTGCGGCTCCTCACCTTTCGGTTGTTCGGTGGTGCGCGCATCACCGCCGAAGAGCAGGGTTTTCACGTCCGGGGAGGGAACCCACCGGTTCAAGAGGTTGCCAAGGAGCGGACCGCCGATGATGACGGTGGGGATCGCGACGATGATGCCGAACAGCAGCGTTCTGCCCAGATCGGCGTTGAATGCCGATACCGCCAAGAGCGGACCGGGATGCGGGGGCAGGAATCCATTCAGCAGCGACAGCGACGCCAAGGCGGGCATGGCCACCTTGATCAGTGGCAGGCCCGTGCGGCGCACGACCAGCACGATGATCGGGAAGATCAGGACGAGTGCCACCTCGAAGAACAGGGGCAACCCGATCAGGAATGCGATACCCGCCATCGCCCATGGGATGAACCGCGGCGGTACGGCGTGGACGAACCGGTCGACCAGGCTGGTCGCCGCGCCCGAGACGTTCAGCAACTGGCCGAGCATGGCGCCCAAGGCGATGAGAAGGCCCGTATCTCCAATGGTGCCGCCGAGCCCATCGGTGAACGTCTCGATCGTGGCACTGGCACCGAGCCCCGATGAGATCCCCAGTCCCGCGGACCCGATGATCAGGGCCACCAGCGGATGCACCTTCGCCCAGGCGATGAGCACGATGATGAGCACCACGGTGCCGATGGTCAGGCTTAGCAGCATGTCGTGGCCGACGGTCGCCGTCGGGTCGTCGTCGGCCGCCAGTAGTACGGCGGAGGCCAGCCGAGTCATCCCACGACATCCGCGGCGACGTGCGCCACGGTCGCTGCGACGGCGTCTCCGAACTCCGAACAGCTCAGCGCACCACCGAGATCGGCGGTCAGCGCGCCGGCTTCCATCGTCTGCACGACGGCACGCTCGATGACGTCGGCGGCCGTGCGAAGGGCCTCGTCGTCGTGACGCTGGGCCAACCAGTCCAACATCATGCGAGCGGAGATGATCGTGGCCACCGGATTGGCACGGTCCTGTCCGGCGATATCCGGTGCGGACCCGTGGGCGGGCTGGAACATGGCGTGGTCGTCACCGATGTCACCCGATGGCGCCAGTCCGAGCCCGCCGACCAGCGCGGCCGCCAGATCGGAAAGGATGTCACCGAACATGTTCTCGGTCACCAGAACGTCGTAGCGCTCCGGGTGTAGCACCAGATTCATCGAGAACGAATCGACCAGCGCATGCTCGGTGTGCACGTCCGGGTAGCCGACGGCGACTTCGTCGAAGACCCGCCGGAAGAAGGCCAGTGACCGAAAGATGTTGGCCTTGTCGACGCACGTGACGACATGCGTGCCGTCGCCTGGCCGGCCCTGCCGGGTCCGCGCCAGGCTCAGGGCGTAACGGCTGATCCGCTCACTTCCCTTGCGCGTCACGATCATCGTGTCGGCGTAGACGTCGTCGCCGACCTGCGCGCCGCCCCCGAAGGACGCGAACAGTCCTTCGGTGCTCTCGCGCACCAGAACGAAGTCGACCTTGGTGTCGGGTTGCAACCCGCGCGAGCCGGGATAGGTCTTGATGGGGCGGACGCCGGCGTACAGGTCGAGAGACTTGCGCGCGTTGACGATGAAGTGGCCCTGCACCTCGGTGCCGTCGGGCATCCGGATGTCGGGGTGACCCATTGATCCCATCAGGATCGCGTCGGCCCGGCGCATGGCGTCCCACGTGCTCGTCGGCGCCACCTCCGCGGTGCGTACGTAGTGGTCCGCGCCGCCGTCGAGGTAGTCGAGTTTGAAGTCAAACCCCGGAACGGCCGCAGCCGCCGCGTCGAGAACCTTGATCGCCTGGTCCACGATCTCGGGTCCGATACCGTCCCCGCGCAGCACTGCAATGTCGTAGGTCACTGTTGTCCCGTTCTGGGCACGTGCTGCCCGTTGATCTTCTGAATCGGAGTTCCCGCAGGACAACTAACTTCGCATAGCAATGCTTGCCGTCGCATATCGGACTCTTAGTACCGCTGCGGCGTACGATAATGTGACTCGCATCTCAACGTCAAGCGGGCATCTAACCTGACCATGCAGCGCAATGTTGGGTAGTTGACACTCGGCCCGCCGCTGATCTAACTTCGCAATACGAATCAATGATTCGACATCCGAATGAAAAAGGTGACGCTGTGACTGAACAGGGCGACCCCGGAGTAGCCGGGGCGGCGCCGGCCCGACGCGACCGTGAAGTCGCTTCGGTGTCCAACGCGATGCGTCTGATCGAAGCGCTCGGCCAGGTCGATGCCTCGGGGATCACCGAACTCGCGCGCGAGTTGGAGCTGTCCAAACCCGCCGTCGACCGGTTGCTGAGCACCCTGGTCACCGCCGGCTATGTCGAGCACGTCGCCGAGAGCCGCAAGTACCGGCTGACGATGAAGCTCGTCGCGGTGGCCAACTCGATCAAGGACCGCACCGGCCTGATCGATCTGGCCAGGCCGAAGCTGCTCGAGCTCGCCGAGCTGTTCCACGAGACCGTCAACCTGGGCACGCTCTACCGGGGATCCATCATCTACGCCGACAGCATCCCGTCGCGCCAGATGTTCCGGATCCAGCCGATGCCCGGATCCGAACACCCCGCCTACTGCACGGCCATGGGCAAAGTGGTGCTGGCGAATTCGTCGGCCGATCAACTTGAGCAATACCTACGCGACCTCCGACCCGTGCCCTACACCCGGTTCACCGCGACCACCGCAGGCGAGCTGCGCGAGCGCATCGAGAAGGCGCGTATCGATGGCTACGCGGTCGACGACGGCGAGCTGGTCGAGGAGGTGTGCTGCGTCGCGGCCCCGGTGCTCGACCCACGGGGGGTGGCCGTCGCGGCCATCTCGATCACCACGATCCGCAGCACGTTCACCAGATCTCGCGAGCAGATGGCCAAGGCCGTCACCGAGGCGGCCCGTCAGGTAAGCGAGTCGATCGCGTTGGCGGAGGCACGGTGAGCCGCTCACAGAACTGGTTCGGTGGCGCCGACAAGACCGGGTTCTTCCATCGCTCGGGGATCAAGGCGATGGGCGTGCCCAACCGGATGTTCGACGGCAGGCCGGTCATCGGCATCTGCAACACCTGGTCGCAGCTGACGCCGTGTAACGCCCACTTCCGCGAACTGGCCGAACACGTCGCGCGCGGCGTGTACGAAGCCGGTGGATTCCCGCTGGAGTTCCCCGTCACGTCGATGGGCGAGACACTGATGCGCCCATCGACCATGCTGTACCGCAATCTCGTCAGCATGGACGTCGAGGAGACGTTGCGCGCGAATCCTCTCGACGGCGTCGTATTGCTGTGCGGTTGCGACAAGACGACACCGGCTCTGTTGATGGGCGCCGCAAGCGTCGACCTTCCCACCATCGTGCTGTCCGGCGGGCCGACCCTGCCCGGCCGCCGCCGCGGTGTGTCACTGCCCTCGGGCACCGGCACCTACGAGATGTATGACCAGGTCCGGGCCGGCAAGATGAGCACCGACGACTTCGTGGCCGCCGAAGCGTGTATGTGGCGTTCCAGCGGCCACTGCAACACGATGGGGACGGCCTCCACGATGGCCTCGCTGGTCGAGGCGATGGGGTTGAGCCTCACCGACAATGCCGCCATTCCCGCCGTCGACGCCAGGCGCAAGGTGCTGGCTCAGGACACCGGCGTGCGGGCGGTCGAGTTGGTGCGCGAGAAGGTCACGATGTCGCAGATCCTGACCAGGGAGGCCTTCGAGAACGCGATCCGGGTGAACGCCGCGATCGGCGGTTCCACCAACGCCGTGGTGCACCTGCTGGCCTTGGCCGGACGCATCGAAGTACCGCTGTGCCTCGACGATTTCGACGGTGTTGCAGCCGGTACCCCGTTGATCGTCGACCTGGTGCCCTCCGGCAAGTACCTGATGGACGAGTTCTTCGACGCGGGTGGTCTGCCCGTCGTGATCAACGAACTCGGAGACCTCTTGCACCGGGATGCCTTGACGGTCACCGGTAATTCGTTGGGCGCCAACGTCGACGGCGTCACCGCGTGGGGGTCGCCGGCCATCCGGACCCTGGAGGATCCACTGCAGCGAGACGCAGGCATCGCCGTCCTTCATGGGAATCTCGCGCCCAACGGTGCGATCATCAAGCCGTCCGCGGCAACCCAGGAGCTCTTGGTCCATCGCGGTGCGGCAGTGGTATTCGAGGACATCGACGACCTGCGGGCCCGCATCGACGACCCGGACCTACCCGTCGACGCCGACTCGATCCTGGTACTCAAGGGCGCCGGTCCTCGCGGGTATCCAGGGATGCCCGAGATGGGCAATCTACCCATTCCGGCCAAGCTGTTGCGGGCCGGCGTCACCGACATGGTGCGCATCTCCGATGCCAGGATGAGCGGAACGGCGTTTGGGGCGGTCGTCCTGCACGTCGCTCCGGAGTCCGCGGCGGGCGGGCCGCTGGCGTTGGTGCAGGACGGCGACATCATCGAATTGGACGTTCCGGCACGACGTTTGCACCTCGACGTCGCTGATGAGGAACTGGACAGACGACGCGACATCGCCCGGGTCTCCGATGACGTCAAGCGGACCGAGGGCGGCTACGTCCAGATGTATCTCGAACACGTCACCCAGGCTGACACCGGCGCGGATTTCGACTTCCTGCGCGGCCGGCGGGGAGCGGGAGTGCCACGTGCCAGCCACTGACGCCGCCCCGGTTACGGTCATCACCGGCGGCGGTAGTGGCATCGGACAGGCCACAGGGGTGGCGCTGACAGCGGCGGGACATCACGTGGTGTTCTGCGGGCGCACCGCCGAAAGCGTGCAGCACAGCGTCGATCTCGGGGGATCGGGGCAAGCCCTCGTCCTCGACGTCACCGACGAGGCGGCGGTCGACACCGCCTTCGCCGACATCGCCCGACGCCGTGGCCGGATCGACGTGCTGATCAACTCGGCAGGCGTATTCGGCTCGCAGAAACCGATAACCGAGACATCGCTGGCGGACTGGACGCAGACCATGAGTACCAACGCCACGGGTTCCTTCCTGTGCGCCAGGGCCGCCATGCGGCTGATGAGGGCACAGGATCCGCGCGGCGGGCGCATCATCAACATCGGGTCGGTGTCGGCTCAGGTTCCGCGACCACACGCAACTCCGTACACCGCAAGCAAGTTCGCGATCAACGGCCTCACCCGTGCGCTGGCGCTGGAGGGCCGTGACGACGACGTCGCGGTCGGACAGGTCGACATCGGAAATGCCGCCACCACGATGACGTCGGGCTTCGAGACCGGCTCGTTGCAGCCGGACGGAAGCCTCCGCCCCGAGGCCAAGTTCGACGTCCGCCACGTCGGTTCGACCATCGCCCACATCGCATCGCTGCCAAGGGATGTCAACATTCCCTTCCTCACCATCATGGCGACCCGCATGCCCCTACTGGGCCGCGGTTGACAATCACGTACGACCGAGAGGAGCTTCGCGCAATGACCACGAAGATCGCGATCATCGGATCCGGCAACATCGGCACCGACCTGCTGATCAAGTGCATTCGGGGGTACGACCGGCTCAAGCCGGTCGCAATGGTGGGAATCGACCCCGATTCCGACGGCCTGGCACGTGCCCGCAGACTCGGTGTCGCCACCACCGACAAGGGGGTGGCCGGTCTGATCGCCATGCCCGGATTCGACGATGTCGACATCATCCTCGATGCGACATCGGCCAAGGCACACCTGGGCAATGCCGAGGCGCTCGCGCCGTACGACAAACAGCTCATCGACCTGACCCCGGCCGCGATCGGACCCTATGTGGTCCCGGTGGTGAATCTCGAAGCGCACCTGGGCGTGAAGAACCTCAACATGGTGACGTGCGGCGGCCAGGCGACCATCCCCATCGTCCATGCGATCTCGCGCGTCACCCCGGTGCCGTATGCCGAGATCGTCGCCTCGATCGCGTCCCGTTCCGCCGGGCCGGGCACGCGCGCCAACGTCGACGAGTTCACCGAGACGACGTCGAAGGCGATCGAGCAGGTGGGCGGCGCTCGTCGCGGCAAGGCCGTCATCGTCCTCAACCCCGCCGAGCCGCCGATGCTGATGCGAGACACCGTGATTGCGATCGTCGAGGAGCCAAGGGAGGAAGAGATCATCGCCTCGGTGCGCGAGATGGTCGAACAGGTCGCGCAATACGTTCCGGGCTACCGTCTCAAGCAGGACGTCCAATTCACGCCGATCCCCGCCGACGAGCCGCTGCGCACCCTGCTCGACGCGCAGCCGAAGGACAGGTGGAAGGTTTCGGTGTTCCTCGAGGTCGAGGGCGCCGCGCACTATCTTCCCGCCTATGCCGGGAACCTCGACATCATGACCTCGGCCGCGCTCGAGGTCGCCAACCGGCTCTCCGTGGAGGCCGACAAGATCCGTGGAGCCGCATGATGACGACCAAGGTATTCGTTCAGGACGTGACGCTGCGGGACGGCATGCACGCAATCCGCCATCGCATCGGCATCGAACCGCTGGTGAAAATCGCTGCGGCGCTTGATGCCGCTGGTGTCGACGGCATCGAAGTGGCGCACGGTGACGGGCTTGCCGCCTCGACGCTGACGTACGGGCCGGCCAGTCACACCGATGACGAGTGGATCGCCGAAGTCGCCGCCGTCGTCACCAACGCCCGCTTGACGACGTTGCTGATTCCTGGCATCGGGACCATCAACGACCTCGAGCGGGCCTACGATCTGGGCGTCCGCTCGGTGCGGGTGGCCACCCACTGCACGGAGGCCGACGTGGCTCCCCAGCACATCGAACGCGCCCGCGAACTCGGTATGGACGTCTCCGGCTTTCTGATGATGTCGCACTACCTTTCGCCGCAGGAGCTGGCCAAGTCAGCCAAGGTGATGGAGGACGCGGGAGTGCACTGCGTGTATGTCACCGATTCCGCGGGCCGACTGACCATGGACGGGGTCAGGGATCGGGTGCGGGCCTACCGCGAGGTGCTCAAGCCCGAAACCGAGATCGGCATCCACGCGCACGAGAACCTTTCACTGTCGGTGGCCAACTCGGTGGTCGCCGTCGAAGAAGGTGTGTACCGGGTCGACGCGTCATTGGCAGGGCACGGTGCCGGTGCGGGAAATTGCCCCATCGAGCCATTCGTCGCGGTTGCCAATCTGCTTGGCTGGGAACACAACTGCGACCTGTACGCACTCGAGGACGCCGCCGACGACCTGGTCAGGCCCATCCAGGACAGGCCAATCAGGGTCGACCGCGACACCCTCACCCTCGGGTATGCAGGGGTGTACTCCAGCTTCTTGAGGCACGCCGAGAAGGCGTCGCGTGACTATGACGTCGACATGCGTGACTTGCTTGTCGAGGTTGGCAAACGAGGCCTCATCGGCGGACAGGAAGACATGATCGTCGACGTGGCGTTGACCATGGCCGCACGCTAGGCGCGGCGACTGGCACTCATCTGCCGAAGCGGGTGTGCAGCGTCTCGACCAGTGCCCGGAGTTGGGCTTCGGGTTCGTTGGTGAGAAGGATGCGGTGGGCGCCGGCGTCGAGCATTGCCTCGATGGTGGTGCTGAGCTGATCGGGCGTTCCTGCGCCGGCATAGACGGTGACTTCGATGTCGGCGGGGTCGCGATTCTGAGTGATGCACTCCTCGGTGAGAACGGCCAGGATGGCGCGCAGGTCCTCGGCGTTGCCGCTGCCGGGGAAGAATCCGTCGACGATTCGGGCGGCACGCCGCGCGGCGGCCGTGGAGCTGCCGCTGATCACGATTGGGACGTGGGAGGTGGTGGGCTTTGGTCGGCTGATCACGCCGTCGAAGGTGACGGTCGAATGGTCGACGGATGCATCGTCTGTCGCCCAGACTCTCTGGATGGCCTCGAGATACTCGTCGTGACGTCGTCCGCGCCCGGCGAAGGGAACGTCGAGCGCGGCGAATTCCTCTTCTAGCCAACCGACGCCCACTCCGAGGATGAGCCGTCCGCCGCTGAGAGCGTCGAGGGTGGCCAGCTGTTTGGCAGTAATCAGCGGGTGCCGCAACGGTAGGACGGTGACTCCGGTGGCGCGCTTGATCGTAGGGCGTTGTCAGCGGCTGGCCGCCGGCTGGTGGTGCTCGATTCAGGTGAGGTGAGGCGACCGACGATCTGGTTCGCGACATGGTGGAGGTGTTGACCTCGTTTTGTGCTCGCTTGTATGGGCGCCGCTCGGCGCGGAACCGGGCGATCAAGGCGGTGGGCTGCGCGCAGCGTGATGTCGGCCCGTCCGCGTTTGTCGGTGCCCTGGGTCAGGATGGCGGTCATGGTCAGTGAGCGTCGGGCGTTGCGCCGGATCACCGATCCGGTGCTCGCTGCGGCGCCGGCGGGGGTGCGGATCCGGACACGCCTTCGTTTGACCGATACTGAGGCCGCCGCGCTTGCGGGGATCGGATCATTTCTGGGATCGGTATACCGGACAGAGTTGGCGGCCCGGGTGCAACTGGGTCGGTTGGACCATGAGGCGCACGCCGCATGGCGCGCACAGCGCAAACAGGCACTCACCACCGTGTCGTCGTCGCGGTGGGCTGGGGCGATTACCCGAGCTGTGCAGGACCAGTACCAGCTGGGTATGCGATCGCTCGCTATCCACGTTTCCGACCTGCGCGCCGCGGTTGAGGTGCTCGAAGCACGGTGCGCGCTGCGCCCTGGTGAGCGGGAAGCCCTACCCGCGGGTGCTCGCCGCGCTCGGCGTCGGCGTGGCTACCGGACGGCTGGTGAGCGGTTTGCAAAGACCCGGCGCCTAGCGATCCTGCGTGGTCGACTCACCGTCGCGCAGGGAGCGTTGGATGCCGGTCACCCCTCGGTAACGATGGGCGGAAAACGGTTGTGGCGTCACCGCAACCACCTCGATGAGGCGGGCATGACCGAGTCGCAGTGGCGGGCGCACTGGGATGGCGCCCGGATGTTCTTCACTGCTGATGGGGAATCGGGCAAGACCGGCGGCAACGAAACGCTGCGCGTCGATGACGCGGGCCGGTTGCGGATCAAAGTCCCGGCCGGGTTGGCCGCTCAGTTCGGGATGCATCTGGACATTGCGGCGCAGGTGAGATTTTCGCACCGCGCGCCCGAGTGGGCGCAGCGAGTCGCGGGCCGGCGTGCGGTGCGTTACGACATCAGCTACGACCCTTCCCGTGGGCGTTGGTATCTGGACGCGTCCTGGAAGCAGGACACGGTGCTGGTTGCACCGTCGATCGAGGAGTTGCGCGCCGGCCCGGTGCTTGGTGTCGATCTCAACGCCGATCACCTCGCCGCCTCGGTGCTCGACGGGTCGGGGAATCCGGTCGGGGAACCGATCACGATCCCCGTGGCCACTATGGGGCTAGCCGCTACGCGGCGTGATGGGCGGGTCCGCGCGGCGATCACTGCCCTGCTCGATACCGCGGCCCACGCCGGGTGCACTGCGGTGGTGATCGAGAACCTCGACTTCGCCGATGCCCGCGCCGCCGGCCGCGACACGATGGGCCGTGGGAAACGCGGAAAATCATTCCGCCGCACCGTGGCCGGGATCCCTACCTCGAAGTTCCGGACCCGACTGACCGCGATGGCCGCTCGTCGCGGCATCGCGATCATCGGCGTCGACCCGGCCTACACCAGCAAGTGGGGTGCCCAGCACTGGGTCAAACCGCTTCGACAACAGACTTCCGAACCGGTCACCCGCCATCACGGCGCGGCGACCGGAATCGGCAGACGTGGCCTCGGACAGGCGATCAGGCGACGGCCGGCAGGACCCCGCACCGGACAGAGGACTGTTGCGGGCATTCCATCGGCCAGGCCCGAGCGTCAACCGGACCACGTTGGCAGGCACGGCAGTTCCGGCTCACCCCACCCACGCGATGGGTAGCGGTCCGCCGGAGAACACCCGCTACCAGCGGCCAACACCGTTCGGGCCGCAACCGAACAGCACTCACTGCTGCTCACTCATAAGGAACGGTAGTCGAGGGTTTCGGCGTCGGGGAGCCTTCCGGAGCGGTCCTACGGGTAGCGGGTGGTGTAGGCGGTCGGGATGACGATGTGTTCCGCCGCCCACAGGGATTCCAGACCGAGTTCTTCGGCGAGTGTGACGGCTGCCGTGACATGGTCGCCGGACGTCTCGGGGCTGGTGTTGGTCGAGAACAGACCGAATTTGGGCGCGGTGACAGTCACGAGGTCTTGACGATGACGGTGCCGACCTTGCCCGGTGCGGTGACGGCGCGGACGGCGTCGCTGATCTGCTCGATCGGGTACACCGCGGCGGTGTCGAGGTGCGCGCCCAGCCCACGGACGAGGGAGAGGACGCTGGCCAGATCGGACGCGCGCTGTTCAGGCGACACGGCGGTCAACCATCGACCGATGGAGAGGCCGCGAATTACCTTCTCGGCGTTGAGGATCGCCGAGGCGCGCAGTGTGATGTCGGTGTCGGCGAGCTCGCCGTAGACATAGACCGTGCCTCCCGGCGACAGCAGCGACAACAGGTCGGTGGTGGCGGTCCCGCCGACGGGGTCGAAGGCAACGGGGATCGGTCGCCCGGCGGCGGCGTCTCGGACCTCGTCTTGCCAGTCGGCTGCGGAGGTGGACACGACGGGAACATTGGGGAAGCGTTCGCGCAGTTGTGCGGCGCGGTCGTCGTTGCGCACGATGCTGATGGTGGCGAACCGATGGTGTTCACACCCGGCCGTGAACAGTCGACCGACCGCCGAGGCTGCTGCGTTGTTGAGCACCACGCCGTCGAATCCGGCCGCGAAATGGGTTTGTGCGGCGCGGCGCATCATCAGCACGGTCAACGGATTGCAGACCATCTGGGCGGCGGCCTCGTCGGACAGGGAGTCGGGCACGGGGACCGCA
>NZ_JBOGDD010000387.1:0-4320 GCF_050701675.1 Mycobacterium sp.
CGAGTTCGAGCGCATGCAGGACCGCTCCGAAGTCGGGCGGCTCGCACAGCGCTGTCACGGCGCGGCCGAACAGCCGGGCCTGCCGGCCCGGCGGGTTGATCGGGCGAATGGCGGGATCGATCTGGCCGACGTCGCGGCCGAGATCGACGGCGACGGCGACCGGCACCGCCCGCCAGCGTTCGATCTCGGCCGGAGCAAGATCGGAGGCCGGGGCGGCATGGATCGTGACGGGCATCGGATCAGTCCTTCTGCGACGACAGGGCCCGCAGCGCCTTGGCCAGGCGTGCCACGCCTTCGGCGAGCCGTGCGGGCGGGTTGAGCGTGAAGTTCACCCGGATGGCGCGGCGGTTTTCTCCCGCGGCGTCGAACACGCTGCTCGGCGCGACGCAGACGCCCGCCGCCATGGCGAGCGCCAGCAGCCGATCGGTGTCCAGCGCCGGGTCCCGCGCCACGGCCCAGACGAACATGCCGCCCACCGGCACCTCCCAGTCGAACCACTCGCCGAGATGCTCGGCCATGGCGGCGCAGAGCGCATCGCGGCGTTCGCGGTAGAGGGCGAGGACCCTGGGCTGGATGCGCTCGATCAGCCCGCCCTCCAGGGCGCCGAGCGCGATGCGCTGGGTGACGCCGCTCGTGCACATGTCGGACCCTTGCTTGGCCATGGTCAGGGCCTCGATCATCTCGGGTGCGGCGACCACCCAGCCGATCCGAAGCCCGGGCGCGATCTCCTTCGAAACCGTTCCCATGTAGACGACGGGCCCGTCATAGATCCGGCCGGGCGCCCGCCGGCCCGAGAGTTCCTGCATCCGCGGCAAGGGCGCGGCGTCGTCGTTTCTGGGCATGTTCATAGGTGCGGCCACGCTCGGCCGGCTGGCCGACAGGATTGGGCGTCGTCGGGCTTTCCTGTTCAACCTGATCTGGTTCTCGGCGTGGTCGCTGATCGGAGCCTTCTCGCCCACTCCCTGGTTCCTGGTCATCACCAGGTTCCTCGCCGGGGTCGGCGTGGGAGCCGAGTATCCCGTCGCCGACGCGTACCTCTCCGACGTGCTGCCGAAAGCTCACCGCGGTCGGTTGGCCGCGTGGGCCTACACGTGCTCGTTCGTCGCCGTGCCCGTCCTCGGGTTCATGTCGCTCGGCCTCGCCGAGCACAGCGTGTTCGGAATCGCGGGCTGGCGCGTGCTCCTCGTGATCGGGTCCGTCGGCGCCGTCGTCGTGATGCTGATGCGCCGTGGCCTACCCGAATCGCCCCGATGGCTGGCAGGCGTCGGGCGGGCCGACGAGGCAAGGGCCGCACTGCGCGAGTTCGAGAGGGGCGCCGAGCCGGTGCCTGCGGCCGTAGAGCCAGAACCGGCGGCCGTCGAGCCACCGTCGACGGAGGTGACCAATCCGCTTCGGCGCCTGTCGATCTCGCCGTACCGCGAGCGGCTCGGCATGCTGGCCGTGTTCCACGTCTTCCAGTCGTTCGGCTACTACGGCTTCGGCACCCTGGCCGCGCTGGTGCTGGTGAGCCGTGGCTACGACATCACCACGTCGCTGCTGTTCACCGCGCTCTCCTACATCGGCTACCCCGTCGGGTCCGCACTGTCCGTGCCGTTGCTCAAGTGGTTCGAGCGCAAGTACCTGGTGATGACGACCATCGCCGCCATGGCAGCGTTCGGCCTGTTGTTCGCCACGGCAGGCAACAGCGTGCTGATCGTGGCATTCGGTTTTCTGACCACGGCGACCAGCAACGTCTTCTCGAACGTCTACCACGTCTACCAGGCCGAGATCTTCCCGACGGACGTGAGGGCGACCGCGATCGGCTGGACGTATTCGCTGTCCCGATTGTCCAGCGGGGCACTGCCCTTCATTCTCATCCCCGTGCTCGACCACTACGGCGCCACTGCGATGTTCATGGTCGTGCTCGTTGCCCTGGCGATCGCCGTCGGCGTGGTGGCCTGGATAGGACCTCGCACGACGCGCCGCAATCTCGAGGAGATCAATCCCGTCTGATCACCTCAGTAGGGCAATCGGCCACCGAGTAGGCGGGTGGCGGTCTCCGCGGACCGGACCAGTTCTTCGGCCCACGCCTGCGCCCTGGTCCTGGTCACACGCGAGGTCGGGCCACTGATCGTCATGGCCCCGACCAGCCGCGCCGCGGCGTCGAACACGGGAGCCGAAAGGCCCCCGGCCCCCTCGTCCCGCTCCCCCTCGGTGTAGGACCAGCCGTCGCGCCTGACCCGTTCGACGTCGGCGCGCAGCGCGTCGGCATCGACGACCGTCGACTCGGTGAAGGCCTCCAAGGGTTTGTCCAGCACGGTGCGCAGCGCGTCGGCGTCCCACGCCATCAGCACTCGACCAGCCGAACCGGCCTGCAGCGGAACCACTTTCCCGATGTGCATCTCGCGACGAATCGCGTGCGCCGTCTCCTCGATGGCCACGCACACCCGGTAGGGACCCTCACGCACGAAGAAACACGCCGTCTCGCCGGTGATCTCGCGAAGCTCCTTCAGTGCAGGCGTCACGGCCTGGAGACGGTTGATGCCGCGACTTGCGGGCGCCGCCCAATACGCCATCCTTGCGCCGATGCGGTAGCGGTCACCATCTCTGTCGAGGAACCCCTCCGCCACCAGGTTCGACACCAGACGTTGCACCGTCGACGTGGGAAAGCCAGTCGCGGTGCGTATTTCGCTGAGCGATCGAACCGGCTTCGCGAGTGAGAAGGCGTCGAGGATGCCGCTGATCTTGCTCAGAACCAGCAGCGGTTTGATACCAGGCGACAGCTTCGGCGACCGCGCAGGGCCCGCATCGGCGTCGTCGTCGAGCGCCTCGGTGTGCTCAGTAGCGTCGGCCATGATGCCACGATCCTAGCCACCGGTTGCCTGGCCTTGGTCAGTCGAGCACCCGAGCCGTCGGCGTGAACACCACCGGCATCGCCTCCGGGCCGCTGACGAAGTTGGCCGGGCGCAACGGCACCGAGGCATTTTCCGCGAGGCGCAGGTCGGGCAGTCGCTCCAGCACGCGCGTGGTCATCATCGACAGTTCGAGGCGGGCCAGCTGGTTGCCGAGGCAGAAGTGCGATCCGAATCCGAATGCCATGTGGCTGTTGGGTTTGCGGTCGATGCGAAAGTTCTCGGGGTCACCGAACACCGCTTCGTCGAAGTTGGCGGACTCGAACATCAGCATGATCTTCTCGCCCTCGCGCAGCTCGGTGCCGTGGAGGGTGGTGTCGGCGGTCAACGTCCGGCACATGTTCTTCACCGGCGACGTCCAGCGCAGCATCTCCTCGATGGCCCCTGGCAGCAGCTCGGGATCGGCGACGAGCGCCTCCCACTGATCACGGTGCCGCAGCAGCTGCTCGGTGCCGCCGGAGAGCGTGTGACGGGTGGTCTCGTCGCCACCGATGAGGATCAGCAATGTCTCCATGACGATCTCGTCGTCGGCCATCCGCTGGCCCTCGACCTCCGCGTTGACCAGGATCGAGAACAGGTCCTCGGTGGGCTCGGCACGCCGCTTGGCGATGATGTCCATGGTGAACGCCGTGTAGGCGGCGAAGGCCTCCATCACCTTCTGGGCGGTCAGCTCGTCGATGTGCGAGCTCAGCCCGGTGACCAGGTCGTCGGACCACGTCAGCAGCATGCCGCGCTCCTCGGGCAGCACGCCGAGCATGTCCCCGATCACCGCCATCGGCAGCGGGGCGGCGATGTCGCGGACGAAGTCGCACTCCCCGCGCTCACAGACCGAGTCGATCAACGTGTCGCACAGCGTGGCGATCGACGGCACCTTGTCCATCACGCGCTTGCGGGTGAAGCCGGAGTTGACGAGCTTGCGCCGCAACACATGTGCGGGATCGTCCATGTCGATCATGTATGGCATGCCCGGTGTCTCGGGCCGGATGCCGCCGGTGTTGGAGAACAGCTCCGGATTGCGTTCGGCGTCGAGTACG
Organism: Mycobacterium sp.; assembly: GCF_050701675.1. GTDB lineage: Bacteria > Actinomycetota > Actinomycetes > Mycobacteriales > Mycobacteriaceae > Mycobacterium. The sequence continues at coordinate 3,926 of NZ_JBOGDD010000387.1, forward strand.
GCCTGGTAGCTGGCCGCGGCGGCCAACCCCTTGCGGTCACGGAACACCGGTTGGTTGGCCCGCATCCACCGGTACGCGTTGCGCGCATTGCCGTCGGCGTAGAAGGTGCCGTCGGTGAAGTCGACGTCCGGCTTGGTATCTGGCAGAACGGCAGTCATGCAATCTCCTTGGCTTCACCGAACGTCATCTCGACGTTGTCGGCCGAACTCGAAATCAATGCGCGCTTCGGGAAGCCCAGTGAGGCGAGTTCCCTTGCGTAGGGGTGCTCGCCGAGCCGAACACGTACGCCACCCGGTCGATAGCGGACGCCGGACAGCCTCATCTCTCCCGCCGTTTCGCGGGTGACGCCGTCGAGATGTGAGTAAGTGGGATGCACCTGCGTCTTGGACGTGAAG
>NZ_JBOGDD010000388.1:0-3517 GCF_050701675.1 Mycobacterium sp.
GCGCGAATGAGGTGCAGTTCGGCGAGCATGGTGCCCAGAAGCTGCGGGGGAGCGGCTTTCCAGTCGTCGTCGGTGGTCGACAGTTCGATCCAGGCGGAGCCGGTCTCGAGGCGTTCTTCGCGTGGCATGTCCCCTACTTCCGTTGACCGCGAGCGACCTGCGGCAGCGATCCGGTCTCGGCAAACTTACGCCGATTGGATCCACTTTGGCTAGTATTAGCGACAAAACCGCACGGACGTGGACTACTGTGGCTGGTATTGGATCCACTACTCGGGAGGTTGTATGGCACTGCCAGGTCTGGTCGGCACTGATCACGTCGGCTTCACCGTGCCCGACCTAGAACAAGCTCACGACTTCTTCGTGCGGGTTCTGGGTTGCACGCACGTCTATACGCTGGGGCCGTACGAGCACGACGACGACTGGATGCGTGAACATCTCAACGTCCACCCGCGCACCGTGATGCGGGAGCTGCACTTCTACCGGTGCGGCACGGGAGCCAACTTCGAGGTGTTCGAGTACGAACCGGCGGACGGCGCGGCGCCCATTCCGCGCAACAGCGATATCGGCGGACACCACCTCGCGCTCTACGTCCACGACATCGATGCCGCCGTCGAATACCTTCGCGCCGAGGGCATTCGGGTACTCGGTGAGCCGACGGCCAGTAGCAACGCCAGCAAGGGCCAGCGATGGGTGTACTTTCTCAGTCCCTGGGGCATGCAGTTCGAGCTGGTGAGCTTCCCTGGCGGGAAAGACTACGAGAAGGACGCCGAGGTGTTGTTGTGGAACCCGAACACCCCGGCACAGTGAAGCGGTAACACCGATCGGAGGCAAGATGGCGCAACCCCAGGTGCGTGACGGTGTCACCGGTGCGCGGGTCGCCGACGAGCTGCGCGCGGCGATTCTGCACGGCGCCCATCCGCCAGGCACCCGGCTGCGCCAAGAGGAACTCGCCGCACAGTACGGGGCCAGCCGTGTGCCGATCCGCGAGGCGCTGCGGACCCTGGAGGCCGAGGGCCTCGTCACGACGGTGGCCAACGCGGGAGCATGGATCGCCAGCCTGAGCGCCGACGAATGCGCAGAGCTGTATCAGGTCCGCGAGCGGATCGAGCCACTTCTGTTGCGCTACAGCCTGCCCCATCTGACGCCTGCCGACGTCGACCGTCTTGCCGAGCTGGCAGAGGAGATGCGCAACACCCGCGACGTCGAGCACTTCCTGGCGTTGGACCGAGAGTTCCATCTCGGCAGCTACCACGCTGCAGAGACGACGTTTCTGCGCCCAACCGTCGAACGGCTGTGGAACGCCACCCAGCACTACCGCCGTGCCTTCACCCGGCTGCTGGACGTCGACAGCAACCGGATCGTGCACGACGAACACCACATGCTGGTGGCGGCGATCCGGGAGAACGATCCCGACGAGGCCGAGCGCGTGCTCTTCGGCCACATCCGCCGTACCCGGTTGCAGCTCGCGCGCCATCCCGAGGTCTTCTCCTAGGCGCGGGAAACCATTGATTGCATCCAACCCGTCTGATTGCATCCAACCCGTCGAAGGAGAACCCGAGCATATGACAATCGCAACCGTGAACCCGGCGACGGGCGAGACCGTCGAATCCTTTGAACCCCACGACAACGCCGAGGTGGCACGGCGCATCGCCGAGGCCGCCGAGGCAGCTGTCACGTTGCGGGACACGACATTCGCACAACGGGCCGAATGGATGAACGCCACCGCGGACATCATGGAGGCCGATGTCGAGCAGGTCGCCCGGATGCTCACCCTTGAGATGGGAAAACCCATCGGCCAGGCCCGCGCCGAGGTGGGAAAGTGCGTGAAGAACATGCGGTTCTATGCCGAGCACGCCGAGTCCTTTCTCGCTGACGAACCACTGGCCGATCCCTCAACGGTGTCGGCCTCACAGGCCTGGACGGTGTGGCAGCCACTCGGTGTGGTGCTGGCGGTGATGCCGTGGAATTACCCACTGTGGCAAGTCATCCGGTTCGCGGCACCTGCGCTCATGGCCGGCAACACTGGACTGCTCAAGCACGCTTCGAATGTGCCGCAGTCTGCGCTGTACCTCGACGACCTGTTCGAGAAGGGCGGCTTCCCGGCTGGTTCGTTCCGCACGTTGCTGATCGGCTCGTCCGAGGTCGCGTCGGTGATCTCCGACGACCGCGTCAAGGCCGTCACCCTGACCGGCTCGGAACCGGCAGGGCGCTCCGTGGCGGCTACAGCCGGTCAGCAGATCAAGAAGGCAGTGCTCGAACTGGGTGGCTCCGACCCCTTCATCGTGATGCCCAGCGCGAATCTCGACGAAGCCTCCACGTTCGCGGTCAAGGCCAGGACCTCCAACAATGGCCAATCCTGCATCGCAGGAAAACGTTTCATCGTGCACACCGATGTCTACGACGAGTTCGCCCGCCTGTTCGTGGCGAAGATGAAAGCACTCGTGGTCGGCGACCCGCTGGCCGAAGCCACCGACATCGGGCCGCTGGCTACCGCATCGGGACGTGATGACCTCGCCGAACTGGTCGATGACGCAGTGGCCAAGGGCGCCCAGGTGCTCACCGGCGGCGGTGCGCCCGACCGGCCCGGCTGGTTCTACTCGCCCACCGTGCTGGCCGGGCTCACCGACGACATGCGAGTGGTGATGGAGGAGGCATTCGGGCCGGTCGCCGCCCTGTACAGGGTCGCCGATCGCGACGAGGCGGCACGTGTGGCCAACCAGACCACCTTCGGTCTGAGCTCGGCGGTGTGGAGCAGCGAAGCGGCAGAACAGGATTGGTTCATCCGTCATCTCGACGCCGGCGCAGTGTTCCTGAACGGCATGACGGTGTCCTATCCCGAGTTGCCGTTCGGCGGGGTCAAGGACTCCGGTTACGGCCGCGAGCTTGCCGCCGCGGGGATCCGCGAGTTCTGCAACCTCAAGACGGTGTGGAAGGCGTGAGTGTCACCAAGTGACAGACTTCGTCGAGCACGCACACCCGACCGACGAGAGGAGCGTTGTGGCCAGCGAGCAGTTCTGGCGGGACGCCGATCGACACGTGGCCCGCTACGGCGCGTCATTCGTGCCACGAATCATCAAACGGGCCAAGGGAAGTTACGTCTACGACGAGGGCGACAATGCCATCCTGGACTTCACCTCGGGGCAGATGAGCTCCATCCTTGGGCATTCGCATCCCGACATCGTGTCCACGGTGTCGACGGCGGTCGCCACTCTCGACCATCTCTACAGCGGAATGCTCAGCGTGCCGGTGGTTGAACTCGCCACGAGGCTCTCGGCGACGCTGCCGCCGCAGCTGACCAAGGTGCTCTTGTTGAGTACGGGAGCGGAGTCGAACGAGGCGGCCATCAAGATGGCGAAGCTGTACACCGGCAACTATGAGATCGTCTCCTTCGACCGCTCCTGGCACGGCATGACCTCCGGCGCGGCCTCGGCGACGTTCAGCGCTGGGCGCCGGGGCTACGGACCCCCGATGCCGGGCAACCTCACTCTGCCAACGCCGAATGCCTACCGGTCGCCCT
>NZ_JBOGDD010000389.1:0-4645 GCF_050701675.1 Mycobacterium sp.
GGGAAACCACTTCGTCGTCCAGATCGGGCCCCTGCCGTCCGGTGCCCCCTTCGGGCAGCTGCGCGACAAGCCATTTGACGAGCGGCAGTGACTCCCGCCACGGGTCCGGGTGCAGCAGGAAACCCGCCTTCGTGAGGCCCTGATCGATCCAGGCGCGAGCGTCGGCGAGGCTCACGTCGACGTAGGAGGTGTCGGGATCGATGTTCCTGCTCACGTCGGCCATAAGCGTGGCGATCGAACCGTCGAGCACGGCGATCGTTTGGGCCGACGACAACTCGTTGTGGTCGACGTAGACCGCGACGGTCAGTTCGGTCCCACCGGCCAAGCGGGCACCAACGGCGAGCTCATCACCATCACCGAGGACGTGCGTCCGCCGCACTGCCCGGTAGACCTCAACTTGCGGGAGCCCCACGATCCACTTTGGGAGGTGGTCGTTCCGTGCCGCGACTTCCTCGCGGCAGCGGTCGCGCAGCACCTCGTCGTCGACCAGTAGTTCAGCGAGTACCGCAAGCAGGGCGGTCGTCTCGCGACACCGTCTGCCCGCAAGGCTGATGACGACGTTCTCCAGAGACAGAGACTCCTTCCGCTCGGACGTCGGGAACGCGTACCGATCGAGTGTGACTGTGGCGATGATGTAGGCGGCCAGGCTGAGTAGATACAGCGGATGCTTGGCCAAGGCCTTCCTGACCAGCTGTGTCAGGAAGTCCTCGTTGTCGTCCTTGCGCCGGCCCGTCCCGGCGCGCCGTGCATCTCGCCGCCTCTGTTTGGCGCTACGGCGCCGACGTCCTTCGTTCATGGCGCGGACGCTACGTCAGGGGGGTGACAATCGACTTGGCCACTTCATCGGCATCGAGTCACGATTCAACTGGGGTGCGGCCTCGGTGACGAATTGTCGCGCATAGGTGGGCACTTCGCACGTAGCTCCCAGTGGCATGACGGCTGGCCGTGGGCAGGCAGAGTGGACGCGGGCGTTGCGTCGCGTGGCGAAACGCCACAAGTCGAGGGGTTCCGGCGAACTGCGCTAAACCTGGCCCATCCCGCCGTCGATGCAGAGTTCTGCACCCGTCATGAAACTGCTTTCGTCCGAGGCGAGAAACAGCGCGCCATTGGCGATCTCCTCGGGAAGCCCGAGGCGGCCCATCGGGACGAGGGTACTCATGTGGGCCCGGACAGCTGCTGGATCTTGCCCGAAGTACTCGGCCTGTCCGTCGATGATGAGCGTGTCGATCGGCCCCGGACTCAGCACGTTGACCCGAAGACCCCGGTCGCCGAACTCTGCCGCCCACGTGCGCGCGTAGGACCGCACGGCGGCCTTCGTTGCGCTGTAAGCCCCTGCCCCGGGAAGACCCTTGAATGCCGTGATCGAGCCCAGCAGAATGATCGAGCCGCCCGTTTGTAGAAGTGGCAGCGCCTTCTGGACGGTGAACAGCGTGCCGCGGGCATTGAGGTCGAAGGTCTGGTCGAAGTGTTCCTCGGTCACGTCCCCGAAGTTCATCCGCTCAATGCTCCCAGCGTTCGCGACGATCACGTCGAGGTGCCCGCTCTCCTGACGGATAGCCTCGACCAGATTGTCGAGATCACTCGAGACCGTGGCGTCGGCGGTGACCGCCGTGACATGTCCCTCGATGGAAGCCTTTGCGGCTTCGAGCGCGTCCTTCCGTCGCCCCGTGATGTAGACGTGGGCGCCTTCACTTCCGAATCTCTGGGCAATCGCCAGACCAAGGCCCGCGCTTCCGCCAGTGACGAGGGCTACCTTGTTCGCGAGACGCATGCTTTCTCCTTGAGTCGAGACGGTGAGTACCGGACACCAGTGCGGTGCACGAATTGGCCCGAATCATGTTGCGCGGCAGAATCGATCACATCCAGACCGTTCGTGCATCCACGTGCATCCTGCCGTGAACGGCGTTGCGCGATCATTGCTGCGCGTTGCGCCAGGCGAGCATCTCGGTGAGGACGGAGAAGTCGTAGCCCTCATCTGTCGGGTGAATTTCGGTGGTGAACGTCGTCGCACCGGCGTCGCGGAAGGCGTTGGCGCTGGTAGCGTCTTCCCAGCCCACGGACCGCTCGATGTCGGCGCCGGCGCGGCCTGCGGCGGCGGCGAGGTCGTCTAGGCGCGCGCTGGCATCGTGGAACTTCTCGAGACTGATGTAGGTGTGCCAGATGTCGGCGTGTCGGGCTACCGCGGGTAGCGTCCGCTTGATACCGGATCCACCGATCAGGATGGGAATCTTGCGTACCGGGGCGGGCTTGAGGACCGCAAGACGCGCTGCGATGCGGTCCAAACCGGCGTCGAGCAGATCGAAGCGCGTCTTCCAGGTGCCGAAGTCGTAACCATATGTGGTGTAGTCCTTTTCATACCAGCCGGCGCCTACGCCGAGGATCAGCCGGCCGCCGCTGATGTGATCGACGGTGCGGGCCATGTCGGCCAGCAGGTCGGGATTGCGATACCCGACACCGCTGACCTGAAGCCCGATCTCGGCGCGGTTGGTGATTTCGCCCCACGTGGCCAGCGCCGTCCAGCCCTCGAAGTTGTTCACGTCGGGTTGGACCTCGTCTAGCACGGGCATCGCGTCGACGATTTCGGTGAAGGTTGGTTTGTGGAAGTGGTCGTAGCCGAGGATCATGTCGGTGCCGATTTCTTCGGCGTGCAAGACCGCGCTGCGCCAGCTCTGGTAGTCCGGTGCCCCGCCGGGCCACAGTTGCACTCCAATGCGTAGTGGTCGACTCATGTGCTGTCCCATCGCTTCTGTTGGTGTCGTTGATGATTGGGGCGGGCCCGGTCGTGCTCAGTCTCGGGCGCTGGGTGTGCACCACGGTATGACCGGGCCCGGCATAGAGGCAAATAGTGGCAACGCATATTCTGCATTGACAACTCCTATGTCTTGTCGAAGGTGGATTCGAATGAACCTGCGCCAATACGAATACGCCCTGGCCGTCGCCGAGGAGGGCTCCATGACGGCGGCAGCAGAACGTCTGCGGGTCACTCAGCCCTCTCTGTCGCAGCAGATCGGCGCCTTGGAGAAGCACCTCGGGGTGCAGCTGTTCACCCGCACCCCGAGTGGGGTGACGGTGACGGTGGCCGGGCGGGCTTTCCTCGCGGAGGCGAAGATCGCGACGACCGCATCTCGGCGTGCCATCGCGGCCGCCCGCGCCGCCAACGGGGAACTGGCAGGCGAACTCATCATCGCTGTCCACATGGGCCTGGGAGCACGCCAGCTGCCCCAGACATTGGGGCAGCTGCGCAAACGCCACCCGAAGCTGCAGGTGACTCTCCACGAGGAGCCCGATCCCGCGGACATGGAACGACTGGTCCGTCAGGGAACCCTGGACATGGTTCTGGTGCACCGCATCCCGGTCGGGTGCACCTTCGACGTTCACCGGCTGGGCGAGGAAGCCTACGTCGCCGTCTTGCCGAAGGGGCACCCGCTTCTCTCGGACGGCGCCGCCCTGCGCCTGGAAGACCTGGCGTCAGAGGGGTGGATCCGGTTCCGGGGCGGAAGCCTGCTCGACGACTACCTCGCCCGCCTGCTCGCCAGCGCGGGCCTGCGCCCGCACACGGTAGCCCGGGCATCACAGATCTCCACTGCGGTGCGGCTCGTGGCGCAGGGCTTGGGCGTCACCGTGGTCCCGGCCTCGGCCATCCCCGAAGGCTTCGAAGAACTGGCCTGCCCGCTACTGCCCGCCCTGACCGAGCCCGTCCTCGTCGGCGTGCGGCGCAATCCGGGTTCGGCGGAGACGGCCATGCTCGACCATCTCAACCAGCAGAACTGGTGCGGCACAGGCCTACTCGGTCAGCCAGCAATCAGATCCGGCTGATCAGCGCCGCACGAGGCCGGGTTGCCACTGCGACGTAGGAGAGCTTCATGTCCGAGCCGCTCTTACCGCGCCGCCGTTCAGGCGCCGCTAGGCGCCCTTGCGCCCCGCCAGGTCGCCGCATCGAGGGCCTCGCGACCCAGCGCGGCGGCCGGAATCTCGTTGCGCGACACCGCAATGACCGCCTCCATGAGCGAGGCGGAGACGGCCCTGGTGAAGTCCGCCGTCCAGCAGAGCGCATGCGGTGTGCAGATCACGTTGTCCATCGCGAACAACGGGTCGTCTGGCGCGGGCGGTTCCGGCTCGTACACGTCGAGTGCCGCTCCGGCGATGACGCCCGCGCGCAGCGCCGCGGTGAGCGCGGGCTGGTTCACCAGTCCCCCACGGGCGATGTTGATGAAGTAGGCGCTCGGTTTCATCGCCGCGAAGAACGCCTCGTCGAGCATGCCGTAATTCTCGGCCGTGAGCGCGGCGGCCACCACGACGAAATCCGAACGCGCCGCCAGTGTCTGGCGGTCGACGAGCTCGATGCCCAGCTGTGCCGCTCTTGCCGAGCTACCCGACCTGGTAGTGGCGATCACCGTGACGCCCAACGGCGCCAGCATCTGCGCAAGCTCGGACCCGACGGAGCCGAAGCCGAGGATCCCGACGGTCCGCCCGTCCACCCCGATACCTCGGTGGGCGCCGCGTTCGGAGGCCCACCGGCCGTCGACCGTGACGCGGTGGTTCTCGATCAACCGGTGCGCGCACGCCAGCAGCAGAGTCAGACCCGACAACGCAAGCGGCTTGCGCACCGCCGCAGGGGTGTTGGTGAGGACCACCCCCTCACGGG
>NZ_JBOGDD010000390.1:0-1928 GCF_050701675.1 Mycobacterium sp.
GACACTGGGGAGACACCGCAGGTGCTTCCCGGTGCGGATGTGGCGGCTGGGGCGACTGACCGCAGGGCCGGACCGCCGCTTTTGGAAGCTACGCAGCTCACCGGCTATCCTGAAGGACAATTGCCGACGTCCCAGCGTGATCAGGGTATGTGCGGCAGCCCCAAGCAAGAATCTCAAGAGGAGAAGCTCCACCATGGCTGTGCCCAAGCGGAGAATGTCGCGGTCGAACACCCGTAGCCGGCGCGCGCAGTGGAAGACCGAGGCCACCGGCCTGGTCAACGTCAACGTCGCAGGTCAGCAGCACAAGGTGCCGCGTCGTCTGCTCAAGGCCGCCCGCCTGGGCCTGGTCGACCTCGACCGCCGCTGACCAAGTAGCCGCCGCTGTTGCGGCGCGCCTCTCAGGTCTGTCTCAGACGCGGGGTTGAAACTGTGGCTGTGCGCATACTGGTGGTTGACGATGATCGCGCTGTACGCGAATCCCTGCGCCGTTCCCTGGCCTTCAACGGATACTCGGTCGAGCTGGCTCAGGACGGCCTCGAAGCTCTCGAGAAGATCGGCAGCGACCGGCCCGACGCCCTTGTTCTCGACGTGATGATGCCGAGGCTGGACGGGCTCGAAGTGTGCCGTCAACTCCGCAGCACCGGCGACGACCTGCCGATCCTCGTCCTCACCGCCAGGGACTCGGTCTCCGAGCGAGTGGCGGGTCTGGACGCGGGCGCCGACGACTACCTCCCCAAACCCTTCGCCCTCGAAGAGCTGCTGGCGCGGATGCGCGCCCTGCTCCGCCGCCGCGTCCTGCCCGATGACCACGACTCGCCTGCATTGACGTTCTCCGATCTGAGCCTGGACCCGGTGACGCGCGAAGTCACCCGCGGAGAGCGCCAGATCAGCCTGACCCGCACCGAGTTCTCCCTGCTGGAGATGCTGATCGCCAACCCGCGGCGCGTGCTGACCCGCAGCCGCATCCTCGAAGAGGTGTGGGGCTTCGACTTCCCGACCTCGGGCAACGCCCTCGAGGTCTACGTCGGCTACCTACGTCGCAAGACCGAGGCGGAAGGGGAGCAACGACTCATCCACACCGTGCGCGGCGTCGGCTACGTGCTGCGCGAGACGCCGCCCTGATGGGTCAACCCCGATCACCGTTCTGGTGGCGTTCGCGCGAGCGGCGAACCACCGACGCACGACCCCAAGGCATGAACGACGCCAGCTCGGTGTCGCTGCGCTGGCGGGTGATGCTGCTGGCGATGTCGATGGTCGCGATGGTCGTCGTCCTGATGGGCCTCGCCGTCTACGCGGTGGTGTCCCGCGCGCTCTACGACGACATCGACAACCAGCTGCAGATCCGCGCGCGGTTGCTGATCGAGAGCGGGCTGCTAGCCGTCGACCCCGGCAAGGCGATCGAGGGCACGGCGTACTCCGACGTCAACGCGATGTTCGTGATGCCGGGCCGGTCCATCTACACCGCGAACCAGGAAGGGCAGACCCTGCCCCTCGGTGAGCCGGAGAAGAACGTGATCGACGGCACGCTGCGAATGTCGTTGCGCACCGTCACCTTTCAGCGCGTGCTCGCCGTCCATCTGCCCAGCGGCGATTCCCTGCTGATATCGAAGAGCCTCAACCCCACGGGCAAGGTGATCAAGCGGCTCGGCACCATCCTGCTCATCGTCGGTGGGCTCGGGATGGCAGTGGCGGCGATCGCCGGTGGGACCGTCGCGAGGACCGGACTGCGGCCGGTGGCGCGCCTGACCGACGCCGCGGAGCGCGTCGCCAGGACCGACGACCTGCGCCCCATCCCCGTGCACGGCAGCGACGAACTCGCCCGTCTCACCGAGGCGTTCAACATGATGCTGCGCGCACTCACCGAATCGCGGGAGAGACAGGCGCGCCTGGTCACCGACGCCGGCCACGAGCTGCGCACTCCGTTGACC
>NZ_JBOGDD010000391.1:0-2251 GCF_050701675.1 Mycobacterium sp.
TGTCGGAGTGGCTGCGCGGCGACGACCGTGCCATCGTGGCGAAGGATTCGGCGGAGTTCATGGCTCAGGGCGTGCCCGAGGAGCTGGCGATGATGGTGGCGACCGGGTTGTATCAGTACAGCCTGCTGGACGTCATCGACATCTCCGACATCGTCGACCGTGATCCCGTCGAAGTGGCCGACACCTACTTCGCGTTGATCGACCACCTCGAGGGCGATAGTCTGCTCACCGCGGTATCGCGTCTGGCCCGCGACGATCGGTGGCATTCTCTGGCGCGCTTGGCCATTCGCGACGACATCTACGGCTCGCTGCGTGCGCTGTGCCTCGACGTGCTCGCCGTGGGCGAGCCGGACGAGACCGCCGATCAGAAGATCGAGGAGTGGGAGCTGTCCAACAGCTCCCGCGTGACCAGGGCTCGTCGTACCCTCGCCGAGATCTACGAGGACGGCGAGAAGGATCTGGCGACGCTGTCGGTGGCGGCACGTCAGATCCGCAGCATGACCAGAACCAGTGGGACGGGAACGTCGGGGTGACGGAACGGTTCACCACGCCGGTGCCGGTGCGCTGGTCCGACATCGACATGTATCAGCACGTCAACCACGGCACGATGGTGACGATCCTCGAGGAAGCGCGGGTGCCCTTCCTCACCGAGCCGTTCGCAGGAGACTTCGACACCACCGGGTTGTTGATCGCCGAGGTCAAGGTGACCTACAAGGGGCAGCTGCGACTCGCGGATTCCCCTCTGCAGGTGACGATCTGGGTCAACCGCTTGCGCGCGGTGGACTTCACGCTCGGCTACGAGGTGCGGTCGGTGCTGGCGGATCCGGACTCCAAACCGGCGGTCGTCGCCGAGTCGCAGTTGGCGGCGTTTCACATCGAGGAGCAGCGCCTGGTTCGGCTGGCGCCGCACCACCGGGAGTACCTCCAGCGCTACCAGCGATGAGCGTTCTCGGCGGCAACGCTGGCCCCGCTGGCGGGGGAGACCGCGGGCTCTGGCTCGACGATGCGGCGCACCGCGAGGACCTGGCGACGTTCGTCGAACGGGCGATTCGCCTCGACGACGCCAGCGTCATCCGGTTGCGCGAACGCGATGCCGGACACGTCGTCGCTTGGGTGGCAACGGGTTTCGACGTCCTCGCGAGCAGGGTGGTGGGTGGACGGGTCAAACCCGCCGATCTGTCCGTCGGTGCCGACGGGCTCGCCATGGCGCTGCCCGCCATGGACCACTCCGGATTCGTGGAGCCGGGTTTCGCGATGGATTCGGCGTGGCGTGGGATGCTGCCGCCGCAGACCGGTTTCGTCCACCTCGACGACGTGCCCGCCAGGGTCGTGCTCGACCTGGCGCAGCGCGGTGTCTCACTGGCCAAGGAGTACGGAAGTGCCCACGGCCCGCCCGCGTCGCTGCTGGATCAGGAAGTGGTCGCGGTCAGCTCGGGTGACGCCAGCGTCGGCATCCCGATGCGGTGTGTATTCGCCTTGACGGCAATGGGTTTCCTCCCGCAGGCGAAGACCACCGACCAGTTCGCGCCCGAGTCGGTGGCGGCCGACGAGGTGGTGCGCGTGCGGGTACTGCCGACGTGGCTTCGCGTGGACGCCCGGTTCGGCACCGTGTACCGCCGCCGCGGTGACCCCGCCGTCGTCCTGCGTTAGCGCACCCAGGCCGCGGCGGCGGGTGGAAGCTCGCCATCGACGACGGCGGCGCTCGCGATCAGCAGATCTCCGCGGGGGAGCGGGACCGGTGAGGGTCCCGCGTTGAGCACGCACGTCACGCCGTCGTCGCCTCGAAGGATCACCACGTCCGGTGGTGAGTCGAGGAACTCGACGGCACTGCCGATCGACTGCCGTTCGTGGCGCAGTTCGATCGCACGACGAAAGAGCCCGAGCGTCGAGTCGGAGTCGCGCTCCTGTGCGGTGACCGTGAGGGCGGCCCATTCGGGCGGCATCGGCAGCCACACGTCGGTCGATTCCGAGAAGCCGAACGGTGGCGCGTCGCCCGACCACGGGATCGGCACCCGGCAGCCATCCCTGCCGCGCTCCTCGTATCCGGATCGTGCCCACACGGGGTCCTGCAGGGCTTCGTCGGGGAGCTCGACGTTGGGCAGGCCGAGCTCCTCGCCGTTGTAGACGAACACGGCACCCGGCAGCGCCAGCATCACCAACGCCATCGCCCTGGCCTTGGCGAGCCCCTCATCGCCGCCTCCGTACCGGCTGACTTCCCGCTCGACGTCGTGGTTGGACAGCGTCCAGGTGG
>NZ_JBOGDD010000392.1:0-1655 GCF_050701675.1 Mycobacterium sp.
GACCAAGCTAACCGCCGTCAACTCCGGCGACCTGTTCTGGCGCAACGTCAGCGACGTCCCGATCGACCAGGCCGAGTTGTCGCCCGAGGCGCGTGCGATGGTCGAGCAAGCGATGTTCGTCGAGCCGCTGCCATTCGTCCGCCGCGTCGTGTTCATCGCCACGCCCCAGCGTGGCAGCTATCTCGCCGGTCCAGATCTCGTCCGCCGGCTCGCCCGACGCCTGATCACCCTGCCAGCCGCCCTGGTCACATCCAGCGCCGACCTTCTGCGCAGCAGCGCGGCCCGTCAGGCGCGGATCAAGAACCCGCCGACCAGTATCGACAACATGTCCCCCGGCCACCCGTTCATCCTCACCATCGCCACGATCCCGGTGTCGCCCGAGGTCGCAGCGAACTCCATCGTCGGCGTCACCGGCGGTGAGCCCCTCGAGAGCGGCGGCGACGGCGTGGTGAAGTACAGCAGCGCGCACGTCGACGGCGTCGAGTCGGAGCTCATCGTCAACTCCGAACACTCGATGCAGTCGAAGCCCGAGGTCATCAGCGAGGTGCAGCGCATCCTGCACCGCCACCTCGAGCTCAACCAGTGCGTCGCCGGTGCGGTGAGCGCGGCGTCGGGCGTGACGGGCGACGCGGCCGAACCACGATGAGGACCGCAGCGTGAATTCATACGTCATCACCGCCATCGCGTTTGGAGCGATGTTCGGTGGCGCGGCCTTCGGCGCCCTCCTGCGCGATCGTCTTCCGTCACATCATCTGCAGGCGGAGTCGCGCGACATGGTCCAGCTCGGGGCGGGATTCATTGCGACGCTGGCCGCACTGGTGCTCGGATTGATGGTCACCTCGGCCAAGGATGCCTTCGACGCCGTGAACGGCGGCGTGACGGAGGGCGCCGGTAGCTGCGTCAATCTCGACCGCATCCTGGCCCAGTATGGGCTGGAGACGAACGTCGCGCGGGATCAGCTGCGGCTCAGCGTCGTGGCAGAGATCGAACGGACGTGGCCGGCGGGCCCCGTCGACCCGAATCGCGGTCGCATGGCAACGTCACCCGAATTGGAGACGCTGGCCAGCACGCTGCGACAGCTGTCGCCCCGGGACGATTCTCAACGCATCCTCAAGGACGTGGCACTGGACGTGTTCTCACACATCATGACGCTGCGATGGCAGGTGCAGCTGCGGGCGAACCCAGCGATCCCGGCAACCTTCCTGGTGATGCTGATCTTTTGGTTCGCGGTGATGTTTGCCCTGTTCACCCTGCTCTCGCCTCGGAACCTGACCGTCACCGTGGTCTTGCTCCTGTGCGCATTGTCAGGCGCCGGCGGGATCATGATCATTCAGGACATGAGCCGACCGTTCCAGGGCGTCGTCAGGGTCTCCAGTGCCCCGCTGGACGATGCCCTGCGGCAACTCGGCCGGTAGGTGCGGGCCGCAATGGTCGGCCCGACCGACGGCTGGGCGGTCGGGCCACGCGGACTCGGCGCTCGCCTCAGCATCGCCTCCACCAGCGGGGAGCCGTCTCGAGGCAGCCCGGGAGCTAGCCTTGATGAGACAAAAGACTTCAACGCGAAGACGCGAAGACGCGAAGTGTTACCGAGGAGTCTGCACCCGGCCGGCTCTTTCCCAATCCGCATCCGCGATGTGGTTCCGGGAACGCTCGCT
>NZ_JBOGDD010000393.1:0-8571 GCF_050701675.1 Mycobacterium sp.
GGGTAAGCCGGACGCTAACGACCGGACTTGAATCCGTCGGTTGCCCAACCAGCACTGGTGCATTCATCGCGTTGTTCCGATGTTCAATCGGACGCCCCTGCCTTCACCCCCGGGATAATGGGGAGGCTCAGACTGGATGCCGCCAAGTGGACGGTGTGGGTTGAGACAGCTGTCATTGTGCTCACGGATTGGGGCTCGGCGACCCCCAGATTGCGGGCAAACCGTGGATGGGCGCCCCCTGATACCTGCAGGCGCACGCAGTGGCCTGCGTTGAATCTGTAGCCGCAGGGGTCCATGGTGAGCGTCAGTCGCTGGATCTGATTGGGAGGGATCGTTGAGTCGAGTCGGTGGATCGTGTCAGAGACGTTGGTCGATGTGCCTTTGATGTCCACGTCGGTCAGGCGAACAAAGATATCGGAGAACCTATTGTCAACGCTGACAGCAATGTTCACCGTCGGTGACCCGATAACGTCAACGTCGGTGTCAAGCGGCCCGGAGGTGAAGATCAGGACGTCGTCGCGTGATTCGAGGTCAGTGTTGTCGAAACGTCCGGCTCCCATGAACAGTCTTCCGCCGACGGCGGGTGTGGGATCGGTCGGATCGAAGACGAAACTCGAGGTGGCGGTCGGGGGAGTGCAGTTAGTACGCACGAGGGATTCGCCCACGCCGAGGTTCCACTTCTGAACCTCGGCCGTGGGTGGCCACGCATCGAAGTCGAGCCAGGTCTGTGGTCCCACGAGCTGAACCCGTACCGCTGCGTCGCGCGGCGTGGGTTCGGCGCCGGCGACGTGCTCGTCGAACCAGCCGAGAGCCTGCTGATGCATTGTCGGCGCGGCCTCGTTGAGGCTGACGGTATGTGTCCAATCGCCCAGGCGCAGGGCTACATCGAGGCCGCGTTGATGCAGGACGGCGTACTGCTCGACCATTTGGTCGAGGAAGATGTCATTCCATCCGGCGAAGAGCAGGACGGCTGAGCTGGTGCGGTTCAGGCCATCTTCGAAGGTGTAGCCCTTCCAGAACGGATCCCCGATATCGGGGTGCATCAGCCAGTCGTGAAACCACGGTGCCATGCCGTCGAGGACGTTGGCCGCGGCATCGGTCATGGGCAGTTCGTTCATGGCCGGGCCCAACCGCTGTGCGCTGGTCACCGCGCGCGCCATCATCTCTTCGGGCGACCCGGTGTCGGCGGCGGCATCGCTCCACGCCAGGAAGGTGTGAAGGGCCAGGGGCCCATTGCCGACGGCTGCCTTGCCGAAGTCGTGCGGGCCCATCATCACGACCGAGGCCTTCAGTTCTTCGGGCGCCCCCATCATCAACCCGTACTGGGTGAATCCGAGGTAGGAGGCACCGATCGACCCGAGGCGTCCGTCGAACCAAGCCTGCTTCCGCAGCCATTGCATGGTGTCGGACGCGTCGTTGGCTTCGTGGACCATCGGCTCGAAGGGCCCGGTGGACCCATGGGTTCCCCGCACACTCTGCATTAGAACGTGATAGCCGCGCGCCGCGTAGGGCTCTGCGAGCAGATTGGCATAGGGAAAACCGCGCCCATAGGACGAACGGACCAGAATCGTGCCCCGGGGCTCGTCGGTCTGCGGGATGTAGTGGTCGCCGAGCAGTGTTGCGCCGTCGCCGGTGACGACGTTCGCGCCAGGCTCCATGCGGAACGAGTTCCTCGCCGGGGGCAGCCTCAAATCGGGGAGCTGCAGCGCTGGCGGTTGCACCACGGAGGGGTCTTCGGCTGCGGTGTGGTCGGTCACGATGCTTCCTTTCCGGGCGAGCGGGGCGACGTAGTGCACGGCGGATGTGGTCTCAGCCGTGGGAGTTCGGCTCTTTCCGTCGCACTTAAGGCGTCCTATTGCTGGTTTGCGGCACGGTATTGGTCGTCGGTGACGGGCTCGAGCCAGGTGGTGCCGTTGTCGTGTCCGGCGCGTTCGAGCAGGGCGAGATGGGACATGAAGTTGCCGTCGGTGGCGCCATGCCAGTGGTCTTCTCCGGGCGAGGTGTAGACGGTGTCGCCGGCGCGCATGCGAATGACGGTGCCGTCGCGGGTGACGACGAGCCCGATCCCGTCGGTGATGTGCAGGGTCTGGCCGAGGTCGTGGGAGTGCCAGTTGGTGCGGGCACCGGGGGTGAATCGGACGAGGCCGACGATCAGCCGTGAGGGGTCTTCGCCTCGGTGGATGGGGTTGACGTAGACGTCGCCGGTGAATTCTTGCCTCGGTGCTTTCGCGGTCGGGCTGAGGGGTTTGAGTTCCATTGCGTCTCCTGGGAATTCGGCACGCGCCTGATGGGCGCATGCATGGCTGAGCGAACCGTTCTGTGCTGGTTCAACCCACCTGCTGCTCGGTGTTGGCGTGGTCGGCGTCGCCGTGTGTGCCGGGCCGGGCTCCTGGGTGGGTGGCCTGAAGGACTTCGAGGCGACGGACGCTGATCCGCCATCCGTCCGCGGTCCTGACGAGGTCGTCATGTAGGGCGAACGCGCTGGTGACGTACCAGCTTGAGTCTTGCTCGGCATCGTCGTCGGGCTTGGCCTTGTGGCTGACCAACATGTCGGTGCGCGCTGTTGCGGTGTCGCCGTCGATGGTGACCGTTGGTAGTCCCAGCAGGTGCTGCCATCGGGTGAATTCGTACATGCGACCGTTTGGTCCGTCGCCGCGCATCCAATCGGCCAACTCGATGTAGGTGCCCTTCCCGAAGCCTCCCGTGCCGTAGTCCAACCTGGCGTCCGGGGTGAAGACCTCTCGCCACAAATCGAGCAGGATGTCGTCGTGTTGGGTGACGTTTTGGGCTAGGGCGTAGCGCGCTATGACGTCCTGAATTTCCAGTCGATCCAACAGATAACGGATGTCGGTGTCTGAGCTCATGGACTGGTTCCCTTCATGTTCCGACAGGATTGCTCAGCGGTGAAGGGGAAGGCCGTCGCACGGCATGTCGTGGATTTCCACTGCCCCGTTGGACACCTCGGTGACGTATGCCTTGTGCCGGCCGTCCTCGGTGAAGGCGATGTTGGTGGGTGCGATGCCAGCGGTCTTGATGCGTTCGACCACGGTGCCGGTCTTGTCGAGGATGGCAATCTCGCCTTGGCCGGTGACCGTGCAGTACAGCCGGCCGTCGGCGCCGAACTTCATGCCGTCGGGTCCGATGAATTCGGTGGGCGCTTCGCCGGCGAAGACGTTGCCGAAGAGTTCGCGTTTCGGGTCGCTCACCGTGGTGTCGTAGCGGTAGATCTGGCCGCCGATCGTTTCGTTGACATAGAGCAGGCCGTCCGGACCGAAGGCGAGACCGTTGGTGAACCAGAGTCCGTTGTCCAGGCGGGTGACGTCGAGGGTGTCTGCGTCGATGCGGTACACGCGGCCGTCGTAGGGGTAGTCCTTCCAGATCGGCAGCAGTGCCGCCTCGGTCGGGGAGAGCAACTCGTGCTGCCAGGCACCGGAGTCGGTGAAGTAGATCGCGCCGTCGGGTCCGATGACGAGATCGTTGGGCCAGCGGAACTCTTCGTCTCCGTATCGGGCGATGCGCAGTAGCTCGCTACCTTCGGCGTCCAGTTTGATGATCGCGTGCTCGAAGGCCTCGCCGACCCAGAGTGTGCCGTGGCGGTCGCGGACCAGACCGTTCGGTTGTCCACCGGTCTCGTGCACGACGGTGAGTTCCCGGGTCTGCGCGTCGACGCGGGTGACGCTGCGCCGCGCGCCGGTCATTTCGACGAGGAGCAGGTCGCCGTTTTCCAGGACGATGGGACATTCCGGTGACCCGAGTCCCGTCACGAACGTTTCCATGGGTGTTCCCTTCACGAGTGGGTGTCCATCCGGCCGACCACGCTCTGTGGTAGCCGCGAAACGGAGGGTGCTCTCCGTTGCAACTTCGACTGTAACATGAAACGTAGGGTGGGCTCCGTATTGGTAGGATGGGCGCATGACTCAAAGTGCGACAGACGTCAGCCGGCCCGTCAGGCGCGATGTCCAGCGCAACCGTGATGCCTTGCTCCGGGCGGCCCGCACGGCGTACGCCACCTGTGGTGTCGATGCACCGCTAGACGGCATCGCGAGATTGGCGGGCGTGGGAATCGCCACCCTCTATCGGCACTTTCCGCGTCGTGCAGACCTCATCGACGCGGTCCTCGCCTGTGCCGTGCAAGAACACCTCGATATCGCCGCCCAGGCGCTCGTGTTCGGCGACCCCTGGGAAGGGCTCGTTCACTACCTGGAGGAAACCACCCGCCTGGAAGCCGCGAACCGCGGAATCAACGACCTGATGTGCATGCGGATACCGGGCACCGACACGTGCGAAAAAGCCAAAGAGGACTTGTGTGCGGCACTGACCAGAATCATCGAGCGCGCACAGGCAAGCGGGCAGCTCCGTAAAGACGTGACATTGCAAGACTTCTCGTTCATCAACTGGGGGAACAGCCGCATCCTCGACGCTCTGTCAGCCGACGACGGCGAAGTGTGGCGCCGCTATCTCGCACTGCTGCTGGACGGCTTCCGTGCAGAGGGGGCACACGAGCTGCCCTGCCCGCCGCTGGGACCCGAACAGGTAAGCCGGGCCATGACCCGGCTCGGCGAACGTCCGATGTTCGCCTGAGCTCACCACGCGGTGGTGCACGACTGTGGCCTATCCAGCATCAGATCAAGCGAGGCTCAGCCGGCTACGCAACCCCCATGAGGCCCAAACCATCCCGCGTACGACGGCGGCGTCTCTGGTCGCCCGCGCGCGGGCGACGGCTCTCTAAACGATAGTGACGCCGTCGATAATGACCGCGATGGCCTTGGTGAGGTTGTCACCGTCGAGGGCGGTGATGGCCATTCGGATGAATGCGGCGATCTCGGCGACGTCAATACCGGCGCGTAACCCACCCGCGTCACGCAGACGTCTCGTGGCGGGGCCAACTGCATCGACGATCAGTCGCTGCGCGTAGGTATCGGCGCGTGGGCTTGCCTTGGCCAGACTGGCGAAGGTGGCGATGTCACGCTGGGACATGTCGCAGCTGCGGGTGAACGCCGCTCGGAATGCCTGCAGCGGATCATCGATCAACGCAGCGTGATCAGCATTGTCTTGAAGTGTGCCGACCAGGTCATCAAGGACCGCCTCAATCAGATCGTCCTTGACCGGGAAATGCCGATACAGCGTGGTTGCGCCGACGCCTGCTTGGCGGGCGATCTCATCGAGGGGCACGTCGTGCCCCTGGTTGGCGAACGCCTCTCGCGCGGCCGACACCAGCTTGCGGCGATTGCGCACTTGGTCCTTGCGTATGGCCGGCATGCGGACACCCTCCAATTCGGTAGTAGCACTACCGTTTTGTGCTACGGTGCAAGAAACGGTTGTAACACCACCATATCTGGGGATCGTGGTGGACGGAACGAAGGAGACGTGATGGCGTGGAACCCCGAAGCACTGCCTGATCTATCTGGGCGAACGATCGCGGTGACCGGTGCAAATGCTGGCATCGGGTACTTCATCGCTGAGCAACTCACGGGTGCGGGAGCCGAGGTGGTGATGCTGGGCCGCGACGCCGGCCGTGTCGAGATGGCCATCGCCGCGCTGCATGATCGGGTTCGCCACGCCCGGGTGCAGATGGTGCCGCTCGATCTGGCCGACCTGGAATCGGTGTCGACAGCGGCAACGGCATTGACTCGCCTGGATCGCCTCGATGCCAACACCACAAAAGACACCCCCCGACCGTGACGACAGGCAGACGGCAACACAGCTATGGCAGCGCTGCGAGGAACTCACCGGAGTCGAATTCCCTACACCGATGGGCCGCCGATGAACACTCTCGACCAATTCCGCGGTGGCCGCACGATCAACGTGACCACCTACAACCGAAGCGGGCGCGGTATCGCCACCCCAGTGTGGTTCACCACCAGCGACCACGAGCTGTTCATCATGACCGCCCCGGACAGCGGCAAAGTCACACGGATTCTCGACAACAACCGAGTCGCGGTCTCACCATGTGACAGCCAGGGGCGAATCGCCACCGGCGCAACACAGTTCGAAGGAACAGCGCGCCTCCTCGACAACCAGCACACCAAACGTATTCAGCGGCTCATGGCACGAAAATACCTCTCCGTGCGCGTCGCCACCCTGCTGGAGAAACTCACCTGCCGCCGGCGCACGTGGTCGGCGATCGCCATCTCCATCACATCCCCACAGCCCTAACCCGAATCACCGAACAAAGGAGCGCCACCGATGGCGAAAACGTCGTTCAACACATCCACTACCACCAGAACACCGGCCGACTGGACCGTCATCACCTTCGGGCTACTCGACGTCGTGACCGCGATCTCGGGACTGCTGAACCCCAACCGACTCCGTACCAGTACCGGACTCCCAGAGACCGGCGACCCCCGCTCCGATAACGCCACCCGCACACTGCTGCTCACCATCTCCATCGCCGCGATCAACAACGGCACCGCCTACATACTCGGCGGCATACACAGCTGGCGGGGATTCGCCGCATGGTCGGTCGCCGCGAGACTGTTCATGGGCACCGGATTCATCATCATGACCCGCCAGCAACTGGCCCCCAAACGGTTCCGACGTGCCGTCATCTGGGAACTCGTCGGCGCCGCAAGCACTACCGCAGCAATCTGGTCCAAACGCCACACCTCGGCAATTCGGCCATGATTGCGCCGCAATCGGGGTGGCCTGAGATTGACCTCAACATTGCCGCCGCCGCTGCTGTCCGGGTTGCGAAAGCGCCAGCTGCCGGGATACCCACTTTCTGGCCGGGTTGCCGGTCGCGCTCGAAGGCATATTCCGCGGCAGCAACGTCGGGGAAATGGTCGCTTCACTGTGACGCCGGGACATGCGGGAGTCCAGCCGAAAGCTGTTGGGTGCTGCCAGATTTGCGTATCACGTTGACGAGGTGAGGTCCTGGTCCTGGGCGCCGAGTCGGCCCATCGAGCTCGCGTCCGTAGGCGCCCCACCGCAGCGAGTGTTGGCTAGGGCGATCGCAGGATGACGATCGCGTTGTCGATCTTTTTGAAGGAGTTGAATGTCGCTGCGGGAACGCCGAAGACGGCGGACAACACCCGGGGTGGAAGTGCGCTGAGGGACTCACCGATGCCGATGTTGTCCTTGGCTTCGGGCGCACTGGTGTTCTGGATGATCACGATCTTCAAGTCGGCCGGGCCCCGGTTCTCGAAGTAGTGGAAGGAACCCTGGGGGGCGAATACGACGTCGCCGACATTTTGGTCGAAAGCCTCGTGATTGCCGTTGCCGTCGATGACCACCCAGGCCGCGACACCGCTGGAGACCAGGTTGATCTCCCACGCGCTGGGATGCCAGTGCGGCTCGCGGATACCTCCAGGCTGCAACGTAAGCAGCAAGAGGCTGGCCTCTTGCCCCGTGAGTATCGGAAAAGTGTCTTCGTCCGCCTGCTGAAACGAGCCCCCGTCAAGCGTGGTGGGGGGTTGAGCGCCGAGATGGAACAGGTGCGATTGGGAGGTGATCGTCTCAGCGGGTAGGCGGGGATCACCAAAGCGCGCCGCATCATCGGTCATCGGCTCTTCCTTATCAGTGCGATAGCCGGAAGTGCCGCCGGTGATGAGACGGTCGACGCCTGCACCGGTTGCGGCTGCGGCGCCGGCCAAGCCCGCTCCACCCAAGACCTTGCGACGATTAACCGCCACGTTGGTAAATTACCGCAGCGGTCAGGACCCGTCTATACCCGAGCAAAGGCCGGGGCCCTCCCTTGGTGCAGTGTGGATGGAACCTGTTCGAGCCCAAGGACACCCGGGCGGCGACCCAATGGATCAGTGCTCAACCGGCACGACATCCCAGTGGGCGCTACAGATGACCTCACCAACCAGTCGGGGCACGACCTAGCCGTAGGACACCACCAACATTCCAGGGCAGCAGTGCTCACCAATTGGCCCCGCGTGCGTTTCGGCCATCCTTCCGGCACGTTGACGGTGGGCGCGGAAGTGCGCGAGGAGGGCGATCACTGGAAGGTGAGCAAGGTCCTCATGAGCCGCTCGGCGCGCCGCCTGATGGAAGGCTGGGTGCGCGTGCCGCAAACCTGACCGGGAGAAGCCGGTGCCGAAGATTCTGGGGTCGGGCGAACTCGAGAAGACGTGCGCGTAAAGCTCGAGCGCCTCTTGTGGACTCCCCGAGCCAGCGGGGCCGGCCAAAACCGAAAGGCCCAAAGACAAATCAGCCAGGGACAGCCCACGGAGCACTTCCACGGGTGGCGATCAGCATTCCAGCTAGCCGCCATGCGGGAGTTCCGTTTCTCCTCAAGCAGTTTGGTGGCTAGCGCCGATGACAACGATACCCGCGTCGAGCAGTCTTGAGATACATACCGAGGCGAAAATTGCATGTGGAGGAAGACGATGACAACGGTCAACGCAGCCCGCTCGACGGGCAACCGGCGGCGGGTGCATTCGGCGGTAGGAACCGCCGCGGCCGCCATGGTGGCTGCGGCTACGGTCGGTGTCGGCGCACAGTTCCTCGGTGTCACTCCGCCGGCTAGCGATACTGCGCCGTACTGCGCCGGGGCCTACCAGTGCCAACAGCCCGGCACGGATGGGCTGCTCCCACGTGCCCTTGACCCGCTCGTCTCATATGGAC
>NZ_JBOGDD010000394.1:0-4457 GCF_050701675.1 Mycobacterium sp.
GGATGGCTCGGTGGCTGCGGCCGACGGGGCTGGCACTCATCCGTCCGAACGTGTTCACGGGCATCACTGGCGGCCACCTGATCGAATGGAGCCGACGGGCGATGCTCCACCCGCCAATGGAGCGTCACAGTGAGCCCTGGGAGCACCTGCGCCAGCGGCGAATTGCGCCCAATACCTTTCTGAATGAGGTGACACGGGCCGAGTATCGCGAGCTTTTCGGCCGCCACTTCGAGATCGTGGAGGAACGCGTGACGCGACCCGACTTGGGGCGCTCTCACCTCGATGAGCGTGCCCGGCAGGAGCTGGCGGGCTGGCCAGATGACGAGCTGTTCTCCAATCAGACCCTCTTCGTGCTACGGCCGCTGCGCCCATGAAACCGTTACAGAGGCTTCGAGATCCGTCCTCATTGCTCTGCGAGGCAAGTGATTCGGACGACTTGGCGGCTGCCGACCAGACCTTGCGCATCGAGTGGCTCGCGTCGATCGACGATCTCGACCGTCTCCGCGACGAATGGGACGGCTTCGTCGAGCAAACGGGCAGTGACATCTACTTCACCGTCGACTGGCTTCAAGCCTGGTGGAGTCACTACGGGCACGGGCGAAGCTTTCACGGGCTCGCCATGTGGCGGGGCACGCGCATGGTGGCAGCGCTCCCATTCTGCATTCACCGAGTCTGGGCCGGCCCCGTGCCGGTGCGGTTGGCGCGATTCGTCGGAGCCGACTCCTCCCTGCCCGTCTTCACGCCCGCCATCGCCGAGGGCTTCGAGGAACTGGCCGTGCGCGCAGCCCTCGAACGGCTGCTCGACGACCTGGGCTGCGATGCCGCCAGCCTCTCACCGCTATCGGGGCTCTCGCCGGTGACCGGGGCAGCGGGGCGGGTCGCGGCCGGGAGTGAATTCAGGCTGTTGCGTTCTGATGAGAGCGGCGTGCACACGCTGTTCAACCTTCCGGCGTCATACGAGGACTACCTGGCGAGCCTGCACAAGTCACAGCGGCACCTGCTTCGCCGGAATCTTCGAAAGTTGCAGAGCGACTACGACATCACAGCCCGGACGGTCAGCGGCGAGGAGGCCGTCGCCTACCTCGACCGGTTCGTCCAACTTCATACGACCCAGTGGCACGCGCATGGAAAACTCGGGCACTTCGGTGACTGGCCCTCCGGTGTGGCGTTCAATCGCGACCTGGTGTCCCGCATGGCCGCATCGGGAAGAGCTCGCTTCTACGAGATCGCCGGTGACGGTGAGGTGTTGGCGATCCACTACTGCTTCGTGCTTGGCGAGCGGTGCTTCGGGCGACTGCCCGCTCGCGATCCCGATCCCGCCCTGGAGAAGTTGGGGCTCGGCCGGTTGAGCCTCGCGGAGACGTTCCGGGTTCTCATACAGGACGGCCAGACATTCCTCGAAGGTGGCCCCGGGCACTACGACTACAAGATCCGGCTCGGAGCGGAGGAGTATCCGATACACCGCGTCGTCTTCGGCGGCCGTACCCGGTCGCGGCGTTGGCGCGGAGAATTGCTCTTGCGGTGGGCATCTCTCGTCCACCTCGTCTACTACCGGGCCTGGTTCCTCAAGCTCCGGCCCAGGCTCGGGCTACCGCCGCGACCGCTCTGGCGGAGTTGGACGAGGACCCGGATATGACCGCCCTTGCCGGCCGGGCAGCGCGTCCCCAGTCGTTGACTACATCCATTTCAGCAAACATCCTATCTCACCTGGTGACTCAGGATCCGATCTCGCATCGCGTCCTACAGCCCGCAATGGTTGCCGCCACGATTGACCAGACGGTAATGTCAGCAACTAGGGGAATATTCGCTGTTTCGTCGAATGAAGGCATTCACCAAGTGTCCGGACCATCTCAGACCGCATCCGTCGGGCCGCGCTCGATCGTCAACATCACCGTGCACGGAGTCGGCACGCCCGAACGCGAACTGGATCCGGGCGAGGCGCAGACCTGGGTGAGCATCGCTCAGTTCGAGCAGGTGCTCGACGCCGTCGCCGAGGCTCCCGACGCCCGAATCAGCTTCGACGACGGGAACGCCTCCGACGTCGAGATCGCACTACCGCGGCTGAAGGAGCGAGGCCTCATCGCCGAGTTCTTCGTACTCGCTGGCCAATTGGGCGATCGAGGACGCGTCGACCGTGCCGGCGTGCGGGCGTTGCTCGAAGCCGGCATGGTGGTCGGCTCGCACGGGTGGTCGCACCGGAACTGGCGTCGGGTAGACGACGCTGCGGCGCGAGAGGAGTTCAGCGAGGCCCCCCGCGTCCTCGGTGAGCTTGCCGGGCACCCGATATCGCGGGTGGCGGTGCCGTTCGGATCCTACGACCGGCACGTGCTCCGCAGACTGCGGTCCGCAGCGGTCACCCGGGTGTACACCAGCGATGGGGGCCGTACCGGGCCGGACGCCTGGCTGCAGCCACGGAACAGCTTGCACGATGGCATCGACGCGGATTGGATCGCGCGGGTGCTCGACCCCCACACCTCCCTGAAGCGACGCGCCCGTGACAACGCGGTGCGGGCGGCAAAGCGGCTGCGGGGGTGAACATGGCCTACGACACGGAACCGAGCCTCCCCGACGCCCCACGCGTGGCGGCGGTGATCGTGACGTACAACAGCGCGGACGTCCTCGCGGGTTGCCTTCAGTCGCTGGCCGACCAACAGCCGCCGCTGGCGGCGGTCGTCGTGGCCGACAACGCCTCGAAGGACCACAGTTGTTACGTTGCAGAACAATTCGTTAATCACCTCCCCATACTCATCGTTCCGACAGGACGCAACGGTGGATACGCCGCTGGAATCAACGCCGGTATCGCGGCTCTGGACCTCAGCCGCCTCGACGCCGTGCTGGTGCTGAATGCCGACTGCCGAGTGCGGCGAGGGGCGCTGTCGGTGCTCGCGTCCACGTTGCGCCGCACGGGACACGGCATCGTCGTGCCCAACCTGGTGGCGCCGGACGGTTCGCTCCAGACGTCTCTGCGTCGCAAGCCCAGCGTTGCCCGGGCGCTGGCCGAGGCGTTGCTTCCCGGGGACCTGGCGGGCCGATTCGGGCCGCTGGGCGAGCGGGTGACCAACCCCGGGCGGTACCGACGACCAGGCGTTACGGCGTGGGCGACGGGCGCGGCGTTGCTGCTGTCCGTTCCGGCCATGCTCGAGATCGGTCCCTGGGACGAGTCATTTCTCCTCTATAGCGAGGAGACCGAGTACTGCATGCGCGCCGCAGATCGGGGGTGGCTGACCTGGTATGAGCCCGCTGCGGTTTTCGAGCACATCGGTGGCCTCTCCGAGACGAAGCCGCGAATTGCGTCGCTGCTCACGGTCAACAAGGTCACACTCTTCCGGCGCCGCCACAATCCGATCCACTCAGCCGCCTACTTTGCGGCGGTCGCGATGGGCGAGTCCATTCGCGCCATCGCCGGTCGACCTACGTCACGCGCCTCGCTGATGGCCTTGCTCCATCCGTCGCGCCGAGTCAGGGAGTTGGCGCCGTGACCGGTAATGCGCGGCTCCGAGTCGTCACCGGAACCCGGTTGGCGGCCTTCGACCGTCTCAGCGGCGAGGAACTCGACGCGTGGCACCATTTGCGCGCCGCCAATCCGGCACTGGCGAGCCCGTACTTCCACCCGGAGTTCGCGGCAGCGGTGCATGCCAGCGGCAGGCCCGTATCCGTCGTCGTCCTCCGCGGTGACGGTGGAGCTATATGTGCCCTTCTACCAGGTCATCTCGAGAACGCGCGGCTGCGACCGGTGGGGTGGCCGGGCGCGGACTTCCAGGGCCCGCTGTTCGCCGCAGGAACCCCGCCGGCGCCGACCGATCTCCTGATCGACGGCGTGCGCTCATTCGAGTTCGACCACCTGCTCCCGCCCGGACCTGCATTCGAGCGGTGGATCGTCTCCAGCAGACCGTCCCCCTACATGGACACGACGGGCGGTCTGGACGGCTACCTGGCGCGGGCCTCGCGCACCGGCAAGGACAACATGGGGCAGGCGCGCCGTCGGACCGCCAAGGCGCACCGCACACTTGGGCCGGTCCGGTTCGCCGCCGACGTCGTGGATGACCGAGCTCTCGCACGGGTCATCGAGCTGAAGCGGGCTCAGTACGCCGCGACCGGCGGCCCGGACTACTTCGGTCAGCCGGATCGCATCGATCTCTTGTCGCGGCTCATGCACACCCGCGGCAGCGACTTCGCCGGCGTTCTGTCGACGTTGCACATCGGCGACGACCTCGTGGCCGCACACTTCGGGCTTCGCTCAGATCACGTGTTGCACTGGTGGTTCCCCGTCTACGACCCCGCCTTCGCCCAGCTTTCTCCCGGGTGGCTGCTGTTGCGCGAAATCGTCGCTGCCAGCCCCAGTCTCGGAATCACACGCATCGATCTCGGCCGCGGCGACGACGAGTACAAGCGGCGGGCAAAGACCGGTGAAGTGCAGGTGTGCCAGGGCATCCTCACCAAAAGCAACACACGGCGGA
>NZ_JBOGDD010000395.1:0-1518 GCF_050701675.1 Mycobacterium sp.
GTCGCCGAACCCACCTCGATCACCGAATCCAAGCCAAAACCGATCAATGCAGTCGACGACGCGACCGTCCCGGCAGAGATCGCCACGATCGCCTCGACGACGTTATAGGTGATCGTCGCCGCCACCAGTAAACGCACACGCCGCGACAACACCGAACGGCGATGACTGTCAATCGGTTCGGATGCATCGGAGCGGCAGCACTCGTCGGCGCAGCCATCCACACCGGGAGTGGAGGCCAACCCAGAGGGCACGGCCCGGCGGTCGACGTCCTTATCGCTCATCGGATCACCTCGGACTGGTTCGGCACACTCACCGGTGCGACACCGTCGACGCAGGGCTGCTCGTCATCCACGGCGAGAACCACTTGCACCAACTCGCCCAAGGCCTCGGCCAGGTGCAGGTCGGCCAACGCGTAGCGGACCTGCCGGCCCTCATAGGTGGCGACGACCAACCCGCAACCACGCAGGCACGACAGATGATTGGACACGTTGGAGCGGGTCAGACCCAACTGCGACGCGAGCTGGCCCGGATAGCTGACCCCATCGAGCAGGGCCACCAAGATGCGGCACCGCGTCGGATCCGCCAACGCCCGGCCCACCCGAGCCAGCGCCGATTCCCGCATTTCACACGTCAGCATCTGCTAAACAATACAGCCATCGCTGACGCATGGGGATCACTGGCTGGAACAGTGTCCCAGCGCAGTCCGTCTCGAGTCTAAACAAGCGCGACGATGCGGTTCTGTCTCACGTCATCGCAGGCGTCGGTTAGCTGCGCGACTGTCGTCGCCGGAACGCATCGGTCAGCTGGGTGACTGTCGGCAATCCACTCAGGCCGCCATCGGTCTGGTACACCCGGCACGCCAACACTCTCACCGGCACCGCATCGTCAAAGGCGTCTGTGCCGTCGACGAGGATGGTTGGAGAGCCTGCGAACGGTGAGGCCGCCGCCTCTTCGTCGGTAGTGACCCGCCGGTACGCGATCTCGACGTCTGCAAATCCTGCTGCTGCTGCTGCCGCACGGGTACCGGCTTCCTGCCAATTCGGGCACCCGTCGAAATAAACAATCTCCACTCTCATCTGATTGAGTGTGCAACACGTGACGAGCGGCAAAGGCTTCACATTCCTCCTACGGATCGTGTCCGCACGATTCCTGTCTGTTGTTTCGGTTGCAGACAAACGAGACATCGCCTAGCCCGTTACACGGCGCTGCGTCGCCCGCGGTCGCAGTGTCTCGTTTCCTGTCTCGAAGCGCGTGTCTCACATTGGCGCTGGTCGTCGTGTTGGGACCGCCGGCCGCGGCAAGCTCAACAGTCCGCGCCTGCATCTTCGTGGTCTCGTGCCGCTACGCATCTGGGCTGTTGACGAGTGCCGAGACGACTTCCCACCCCACACAGTCTTGCCCAAGCACTACGTACAGCCGTGCTCGATTGACCACCGAGTCCATCGCTGACATATGTGCGGGACGGTGAATGAGCAGCAGCGCGCTCACGACAGCTCCGAGCAACCATGCCCGGGAGAT
>NZ_JBOGDD010000396.1:0-1659 GCF_050701675.1 Mycobacterium sp.
CAGGTGGAGTGGAACGTCGACACCCACATGGACCGGGCCCGCGGGCCGATCAGGTCGACGACCCGCTCGCGCATCTCGGCGGCGGCCTTGTTGGTGAACGTGATGGCCAGGACCTGCCCGACGCCGACGTCGCGGGCAGCCAACAGGTAGGCGATGCGGCGGGTCAGCACCGCCGTCTTGCCCGAGCCCGCGCCCGCGACGATCAGCAGTGGCGTGCCTTCGTGGAGCACCGCCTTGCGCTGCTGTGGGTTGAGCCCGTCGAGGAGCTGATCAGTTTCGGTCGCGATCGTCATATCGGCCCTAAACCTACCGCCGAACTGCGACACCTTTGCGCCGACGCCGAGGTTGGTGGCACACTCGAACGGTGCTCAATAGGCAGCAACGATTTTTTGACGGGTACCGGCCTGCGGTCCCCGTGGTCTAGCTGCTTCCCCAGAGCCCCGCGGTCCGCTTCGGATCCGGGGCTCGTTTCTTGTGTGAGGCCCGAATTCGGATGAGACCAGATCAGCCACACACACGAGAAGAGAATGCGGAGTCAGCAATGAGCGTCGAAACCGAACCCACCCCTGACATCGACGACCTGCGCCAGGAGATCGACCGGCTCGACGCCGCGATCCTGGCCGCCGTGCAACGTCGTACCGAGGTTTCCAAGCTGATCGGCAAGGCCAGGATGGCCTCCGGCGGCACGCGCCTCGTGCACAGCCGCGAGATGAAGGTCATCGACCGCTTCATCGCCGCGATCGGCCCGGACGGCAAGGATCTGGCGCTGGTCCTGCTCCGGCTGGGCCGCGGCCGCATGGGCCACTAGCTCTTTCCGCCGAAATAGCATTCCCTGTCGTTGAGCGTGCGGCTCAACGACAGGGAATGCTATTCCGGCGAACGTAGTGGCTAACTCGTCAGGGCGATGTACTTGGTGTCGAGGTACTCCTCGATGCCCTCGGTCCCACCCTCGCGACCGAAGCCCGACTCCTTCACCCCACCGAACGGCGCAGCGGGGTCGGAGATGACGCCGCGGTTGACGCCGACCATCCCGGCCTCGATGGCCTCGGCCACGCGCAGCGCACGGTCCAGACCCTGGGTGTAGATGTAGGCCGCGAGCCCGTACTCGGTGGCGTTGGCGGCGGCGATGCCCTCCTCCTCGGTGTCGAACCCGATGACGGGCGCGACGGGACCGAAGACCTCCTCCTTGAGGATGCGTGATTCCGCGGGCAGGTCGGCCAGCACGGTCGCGGGATAGAAGTGACCAGGCCCCTCCGGCGCGACGCCACCGACCGCCACGGTCGCGCCCTTCGACACGGCGTCCGACACCAGGTCCTCGACCGTCGCGATCTGCTTGGCGCTGATCAACGGCCCGAGGGTCGACGATTTGTCCAGCCCGTTGCCGAGGGTGAACTCGCTCATCCGCTTCACCAGCTTCTCGACGAACTCGTCCTTCACCGAGTTGGCCACGTGGAACCGGTTCGACGCCGTGCACGCCTCGCCGCCGTTGCGCATCTTGGCCAGGATCGCGCCGTCTACGGCCGCATCGACGTCGGCATCGTCGAACACGATGAAGGGTGCGTTGCCGCCGAGCTCCATCGACAGCCGCAGCAGCTTGTCGCTGCTCTGCTTGACCAGCGCCTTGCCCACTCCGGTGGAGCCGGTGAAGGTCAGCTTGCG
>NZ_JBOGDD010000397.1:0-2647 GCF_050701675.1 Mycobacterium sp.
GCGAAATCCAGGCCGCCCTCACCGCCCTCGACGGCGTCGAGCAGGCTGCGGTGATCGCCCGCGAAGACCGCCCCGGCGACAAACGCCTCGTCGGTTACCTCACCGGCGCGGCAGACCCGGCAAAGACCCGCAGTCAACTGGCCGAACGACTCCCGGCCTACATGGTCCCCGCGACCATCATCGTCTTGGACACCCTGCCGCTGACCGTCAACGGCAAACTCGACACCCGCGCCCTACCCCCACCCGAACACCAGGACGTCGACCACTACCGCGCCCCCGGCACCCCCGCCGAAGAGATCCTGGCAGACATCTACGCCCACGTCCTCGGCTTGGAGCGCGTCGGTGTCGACGACTCCTTCTTCTCCCTCGGCGGGGACTCACTGTCGGCGATGCGCCTGATCGCCGCGATCAACACCGGCCTGGACGCCGACCTTCGGGTGCGCACCCTGTTCGACTACCCCACCGTCGCGGGGTTGGCGCCCCAGCTCAGGGAAAGGGGCGAAAGGCGTGAGCCGTTGGTAGCCGCCGCGCGGCCCGCGGTGATTCCGCTGTCGTTCGCTCAGAGCCGGCTGTGGTTCCTCGACCAATTGCAAGGCCCCTCACCGGTTTACAACATGTCGGTGGCGTTGCGTCTGTGCGGGCGCCTCGACGTCGACGCGCTGGCTTCAGCGCTGGCCGACGTGGTGCACCGTCACGAAAGCCTGCGTACCCTGATCGTGGCACCCGAGGGCATCCCCCAACAGGTCGTCGTTTCCGCCGACGCAGCCGATTTGAGTTGGAACGTCGTCGATGCCGGCGGATGGTCGGCGGACCGGCTAGACGAGGCCATCGCGGAAGGCGCACGTCACGCGTTCGACCTTGCCACCGAGATCCCCTTGCGGGCACAGCTCTTCCGCGCCACCGACGACGAACACGTACTGGTGGGCGTAGTGCACCACATCGCCGCCGACGGCTGGTCGATCGCACCGCTGGTTGCCGATCTGAGCGTGGCGTATGCCGCCCGGTGTGCGGGACTCGCCCCCGATTGGTCACCGCTGCCGGTGCAGTACGTCGACTACACACTGTGGCAGCGTGGGCAATTCGGCGACCTCGACGACGGTGAGAGTTCGATCTCGGCACAGCTGACCTACTGGGAGAATGCCCTGGCGGGGATGCCCGAACGCCTGCAGCTGCCCACTGATCGACCGTATCCGCCCGTTGCCGATCAACGTGGGGCCAGTGTGGCGGTGGATTGGCCTGCCGAGTTGCAGCAGGGTATCCGCGAGCTGGCCGCCGAGTACAACGCGACCAGCTTCATGGTGGTTCAGGCCGCCTTGACGGTGCTGCTGTCGCGGCTCACTGCTAGTTCCGATGTGGCGGTGGGGTTCCCGATCGCTGGACGCACTGATCCCGCACTCGATGAGCTGGTCGGGTTCTTCGTCAACACCCTGGTGTTGCGGGTCGACCTGGTCGGCGATCCCACCGTCGCCGAGCTACTTGCCCAGGTGCGACAGCGCAGCCTGGCTGCCTACGAGCATCAGGACGTGCCCTTCGAGGTGCTCGTCGAACGGCTCAACCCCACCCGGTCGTTGACTCATCACCCGTTGGTTCAGGTGGCATTGGCGTGGCAGAACCCGCTCGCGCACACCGGTGACCCTGCTGCCGGGTTGACGTTGGATGATCTGCAGGTCACCCGGCTGCCGATCGACACCCACACCGCCCGCATGGACCTCACCTTCTCGCTGTCCGAACATTGGACCGATGCCAATGACCCCAACGGGATTCGGGGGCTGGTCGAATTCCGCACCGACGTATTCGACGTCGAAACCATCCAAGCGTTCATTGGCCGGTTCCAGCGGGTGCTGGTCGCAATGACCGCCGATCCGCTGGCGCGATCGTCGTCGATCGACGTGCTGGATGCCAGTGAGCACGCCCGTCTGGACGAGACGTCCAACAGAACGATGTTGACCCAGCCTTGGCCTGCACCGGTGTCGGCTCCTGAATTGTTCGCCGCTCATGTGACGCGCATCCCCGACGCGGTCGCGATCAGCCACGGCGCCGACTCCTGGACCTACCGCGATCTCGACGTGGCATCGAACCGGTTGGCGCACTTGCTGACTGAACATGGCGCAGCCCCGGGTACGTGTGTGGCGGTGCTGTTCTCCAGGTCCGCCGAGGCGATTGCGGCGATCCTGGCGGTGCTCAAGACCGGCGCGGCGTACCTGCCGATCGACCCGGCCGTGCCGTCGGCCCGGTTGGCGTTCATGCTCGCCGATGCCGCGCCGATCGCCGCCATCACCACCGCGGCCCTGCGGTCGCGGCTGCACGGGCACGACGTGGCGGTCCTCGACGTCACCGACGTCACCGTAGGCGCCCTACCCAGCACCCCACTTCCTGCCCCCGCCCCGGACGACATCGCGTATCTCATCTACACGTCGGGCACCACCGGTGTGCCCAAGGGCGTTGCCATCAGCCACCACAACGTCACACAACTGCTGGGGTCACTGGATGCCGGTCTACCGCGCGCGGGTGTGTGGCCGCAGTGTCATTCCTTGGCCTTCGACGTCTCGGTCTGGGAGATCTTCGGGGCCCTCCTACGTGGTGGGCGGGTGGTGGTCGTACCCGAGGACGTGGCGGCCTCACCGACGGACTTCCACGACCTGCAGGT
>NZ_JBOGDD010000398.1:0-1948 GCF_050701675.1 Mycobacterium sp.
ACGATGACCACCGGAGCGGCGGCGAATCCGCCTCGATTGAACCCGTATTCGAGGTCGTTGATGAGGGCCTGGTCGTCGAGGCTCCCCTTGATGAAGTCGCCTCCACCGGCATTCCAGGTCTCAGTCCACCATTCCGCAAGCAGTTTGCGGGTCTCGTGGTCGCGGACCACGACGAATGACCAGGGCTGGGTGTTCTCCGCGCTCGGGGCGTGCACCGCGCTCTGCAGCATCTGCTCGATGTCACCGTCGCCCACGTCAGCATCCGGATCGAACCGCCTGCAGGCGCGCTGCGCCCGCATCACCGTGCGGAGTTCGGACACCTCAGTCGGCCAACCGGCGCTCGCCACGGGGCGTCCAGCCGGTCATCGACACGGTGGTCAGGTCGAGGGTCTCGCCAAGCGACAGCTTGCCGGTCATCACCCGCTCCAGGAAATTCGCCATCACGGCGTCAGGTTCTTGATCGAGCTCGTAAATGACCAGATACCGGTGCGTGGCCGGGGGAAGCTGCGCGGGCAGGTCGGGATCGTCGGGGACGTCGAGCTCGCGGAGATCGTAGCGCTGGGCCGCGACCACCCCCGGAACGTCGAGCACCTCGGGTACGTGGACCTCGTCGTACCACTTGTTGAAGGAGTCGTCCTCACCCTCGATGGGATTGCTCAGGACGACGAACCGATTTCCAGACACGGACACGCCTTTCGTTGAGGGGTCGCCCGGGAGCGACCGCACCAACACTATGACAGTCGACTGTCATAGTCAACGCGCGAGCGAAGGGGTCATCGCGGAGCGTTCGAGGTACGCATGCCCGGTCTCGCCGCCCCACTGCACCTCGGCCCAGCTCACGGTGTAGGCCCGCACCGGGTCCACGACGCCGTAGGGCAATCCGTCGGCCATCGACATCCACATGGACGACCGCACCACCCCGTTGATGGCCTGACCGCCCTCAAGGGCGAACGAGTACGTCTCGCCGTCGCGTGCCAGCACCGCGGGCGGTGGCGCCGACGTGATGCCGACCTGACGGAGCGTGGCTTCCTCGACCACGTAGGAACCTTCCAGCGTGGTGCGGCCGTCGCGGGCCCAATACCTGCACATCCCGAACGCGCGGCCGCTCGGCAGCACACCGCCTGTGATCACGTGGCCGCCCCAGTCCTTGAGAGTGTCGGCGCCACGTGGCCCCCGCGAGTGGTCGCGCCAGCCACCACCGTTGAAGTCGATCACCACCCCATCGATGGCGAGCTGACCCGTCACCCAGGTGAGTTGCTCGTAGTGCTCGCGCGCCCAACTCTGCTCGGCCATGCCAACGCCTGCGGTCGCGGCGTCCCACACGGGCGTCACGCACTCGACTTCGAGGTCCATGCGAACGTGGCTCTTGGCCCCGTCGGCGAGCGGGCTGGCGCGCATCTGCTCGTAGGACGAGCGCAGGCAGAATCCGTCAAACGTGATGCGCCACTTTCGAAACGGCTGTTCGCAGCGGAACTCGAGGTTTGCGCCCGCGGGCTGACGCTCGGCGACGGTACGATGATAGGCCCACATGGTGAGCACGCCCTGATCCTCGGGGAGCGCGATGAGCACGCGGTCTTCCCATGTCTCCCACCTATCGGCGACGGTGCCCAGGTGCAGCCACATGCCGATGTCGTTGATCGGGTCGTACGGCGTGAAGAGCAGGTTCTCCGTCCACCCGGCAATGTCGGGGCAGGCCCGAAGGGTGCGCTCGCTGTCGGGGCTCAGTCCGGACGACAACTGCTGGACGACGCTGCTCAATGGGTTCCCTTCCTATCCGGCCGACCGGGCCAGTACGGCGATCTCGCCGGTGGAGCCATCCACCCGCACCACGTCCCCGGTGTGCAACACCCTGGTTCCGTTCCCCGTCCCGACGACACAGGTGATGCCGAGTTCACGGGCAACGATCGCGCCGTGGCTGGCGGCGCTGCCGATGTCGGTGACGAGCGCA
>NZ_JBOGDD010000399.1:0-3866 GCF_050701675.1 Mycobacterium sp.
TGCCCGAAGACATCGCCGGGGCAGTCGCGTGGCTGGTGTCCGACGAGGCGAAGTTCATCACCGGGGTGGCGTGGCCGCTGGATGCTGGTTTCGCCGTGCGCTGACGACTCAGGGCTGATCGGGACGCAGTGTGATGAACAGCCCCTCGGCTTCTGCACACAGGGTGTCGCCGTGGGTGAGCTCGGCACGGAGAATCCGTTTGCGCCCCTGCTCGCTGACGAACCATGCCCGCACCGCGAGCTCCTCACCCACGGGGGTGATCGACCGGAAGTCGGTGTGCAGATACGCGGTTCGCGACGGGGCTCGATCCCCGGAGTTCGCGAGCCGACCGAGCACCTCGTCGAACAGGAGCGGGATGGCCCCGCCGTGCACGGCCCCGCCACCACCGAGGAAGTACCGACCGAAGGTGACCGTGCCATTCACGCTCTGCTGATCGCCTGCAACCGGAATGAAGCTGGGAGACATGGTTTGCCCGCGCCCTGGTAGGTCGAGCCGTCGGGCGAAGATCTGTCTGCGCTCACCGACCGCGGCCTGGGCCAGTCGGTCGGCCCAGCTCTTCAGATCCGCCGTCAGGGCCACCGTCGTCGCCGTGTCCGGGGCCGCGGCGGCCACGTCGTCGAGGAAGTCCCGCAGTGCGGTGATCATCTCGCCGTACTCGGCGCCGCCGCCCGGATTGCGTACGTTCGGCTCTTGCCAGGTCCGCATTGGCGGGAATCCACCCGCCGTCTCCATCTCGTCCGTCACAGCACCAACCCCGTCGTCATGTTTCGAAGACTAATGCATTGACATTAATCTCAGCCGCTGCGATGCTGACGTGGCGTGCGTCACAGCACGTCCCGACGAGATCTGCCAGCACCGAAGTAGGAGTGAATATGCCGGAAGCCGGTTCGGCGTCGGACGGCCCGCTGGCCGGCCTTGTCGTCATCGATCTTTCGAGCACACTGCCCGGAGCGCAGGCGACGCAGTTCCTCGCCGACTGCGGCGCCGAGGTGATCATGGTCGAGCCGCTCGATGGCAGTCCGCTGCGAGAACTCGCGAGTTGGCCTGTCCTGTTGCGGGGCAAGCGCAGCGTGACACTGGACTTCCACGACGACGCCGATCTTGAGCGCCTGCGGACACTGTTGCGGCGCGCCGACGTCATGGTCAACACTATGCGTCCCACCACCGCCGAGCGCATCGGCCTCAGTCACGACGCGCTGTCGAAGGCATACCCGCGCCTCGTGGTGGCCACGATCACCGGCTGGGGTTCGACGGGGCCGTTCCGGGACTACAAGGGCTGGGAGGCGTTGGTCATGGCGAAGACCGGCGTCATGCACGAGAAGCGGGGGCTCGCGAGGCGGCACGGTCCGGCCTACGTCACAGTTGCCTATGCCTCGTGGGGTGCGGCCCACGCTGCGGTGCAAGGTGTCCTGGCCGCCCTCCTCGAGCGGGAGGCCAGCGGGCGCGGCCAGGTCGTCGAGACCAACCTGGTGACCGGCATGGGATCGATGGACCCGTACAACTGGTTCTACGAAATGGTGCTCCAGCGGTATCCGGGCGCGTTCGAACCGATGGATGCCGCCTACGACGACCAGGGTCGTCCGCAGGCTTACCTCATCTACGCGCTTCTGGTGTGTCCGACGAGGGACGGCCGATGGCTGCAGTTCGCCCAGGTTTCGCCCCGACTGATCGGGGCCTGGCTCGCCGAACTGAACCTGGTGGAGGAGCTCGCCAAACCCAAGTGGCAGGGCTTTCCCATGCTGCCGACCGCCGAACTGCGCACCGAGTGGTGGGACATGATGATCGAGCGGGTGGGGGCCCGCACGCTGGCCGAATGGCAGCAGGCGATGACGGAGAACCTCGACCTGAGCGGAGAGTTGTTCCGTTGCCCCGAGGACTCTCTTGACCACCCGCAGACCGTCCACGAGGGCCGGGTGGTGACGGTCGTCGACCCCGAGCTCGGGCCGGTGCGGCAGCCGTCGACCCTCATCCACGTCAACGGCAAGCCGATGACGGAGTTGCGGCCGGCCCCGCGACTTGGCGAGGGCAACTCCCTGTTATCGACTGAGGTTCGGGCCGCTGCGGCCACGGCGACGGAGGAACCCGCACCGACTGACCCGCCGCTGACGGGTGTGACCGTGCTGGAGTTCGGCAGCATGTTTGCCGGGCCATACGGCGCGACGCTGCTGACCGACCTCGGCGCCCGGGTGATCAAGGTCGAACCCTTGGAGGGCGACAACATCCGGAACCTCGTCGCCTTTCCCGAAGCGGGCGGCGCAAAGGTGCTGCAGGGCAAGGAGAGTGTCGCCATCGACTTCACCAAGCCAGAGGGACTCGACCTGGTTTACGAACTCGCCAAGCGGTCCGACGTCGTGCTGCAGTGCTTCCGAGGGAAGGCCGCCGAGCGGGCCAAGATCGACGAGACGTCGCTCAAGGCGGTCAATCCGGAGTTGGCCTTCGTGACCACCTCGGGTTACGGCGTGGACGGGCCGTTCGCACACCGCGCCGCCTATGCCCCGTCCGTCGGCGCGGCATCCGGCCTGGCGGTGATCGACAGTCACGACACGGGCGGGCCACCCGCCGACCTGGACGACGTTCACCGCAGAGCTGTCCAACTCCATGCGGGCGGAGCCGTCCCGGCCGTGCAGTCCGATGGCATCGCGGCGCACGGCGTCGGCTCGGCACTGATGGTCGCGCTCTACGCCAAGCAACGCGGCACGACGATGTCCGACGTCGTGACCACGATGCTCGGCACCGTGCAGCAGGCGATGGTGCCCTACAACGCGAGCTATGCGTCGCGCCCTGCGACGAAGTCAGGCGACGACCAGTTCTTCGGGATGAACGCCCTCTACCGGATGTACCGCGCTGCCGACGGTTACGTCTTCCTTGCTGCGCCACTGCCCCACGAATGGCCCGCGTTGGCCAAGGCCATGTCGGCCTACCTCGATCTTCTCGGTGACGAGCGATTCGCCGACGCCGACTCCCGCGCGGAGCACGACGACGACCTGATCGCTGCGCTATCGCCCGTGTTCGCCACCAAGACCCGGCTGGAGTGGGAGCACGAATTGTCCGCCCAGAACGTCGGTTGCGTCGAGGTCGCCGAGGCCAACTCCGAGTTGGTACTGCAGACCGATCCGTACTTCGAGGCGGGCTATGCCGTGGAGGCGGTCAGTCCGATCTTCGAGGAGCACCGTCGGCTCGCGCCGCTGTGCCGGTTCTCGCGATCACGAACCAGGGCCGACGCGGGCTGCACGATCGGTCAGCACACCGACGCGGTGCTTCACGAGATTGGACTCGATGACGCGGCGATCGCCGACTTGCGAGCCAACGCGATCGTCGGCGGGAGCTGACGAATCAGTCGTCATCGGCCATCAGCGCGCGGGTCTCGTAGGACACCGGCGCCGTCAGCATGCCGACCCATGTGTCGACGTAGTTGTGCAACTGCGCCTCGCTGAGGCCGTGACCCGAGCGGGCGGCCGCAGCCAGCACGTTGACCAGGCTGATGTAGAGCTGAAACGTCCGGCCGCGTCGGATCCGCTCGGGGAGGTCCTGCAGTGCGGCGTCGACCAGTTCCTCCAGTTGCTCCTGGGTCCATTCGTCGTCGACGTGATCCGGCCAGTAGTCACTGCGCGCCTTCGGATCCTCGCTGAGTCGGGCCAGGAACGGCGCGAACATCTCGCCCGCGGCGATGCTGTTGGCCAGCGGGCGAACCAGTAGCCACACGACTGCGCGCGGATCCGCTTCCTTGCCCTGCTCGCGCATGGTCGCGAGCATCTCCTGGCGATCAGTTCCCAGGGAGGCCTGGCGGTAGGAGATCAGCGCACGGATCAGGCCGTCGCGGGAGCCGAAGTGGTAGCGGATCACCGAGGTGTTGGATTGTCCGGCTG